>JBEDGK010000189.1:0-3535 GCA_041174665.1 Pseudomonadota bacterium | reverse complement strand
CACGCACTGGTTGCCGCAGGATCGGCCAGATCGCTCTTGTTGAGTATCTTCAGACAAGGACGCTGCCGAGCACGCCGGAGTTCTGCAATCATCGGATTGCTGCTGGCCTCGGGCAGCCGGGCATCCAATACCTCTATCACGAGGTCGGTCTTCTCCATCGATTCGGCGGCCTTCTTGCGCGCCGCGTTCATGTGACCGGGGAACCATTGGATGGACATGGAAAGCCTGCAGGAATCAGGTAGACAAGGGGAAGTAGCAAGCCAGTATTTTACCCGGCAGTGACGCCCGCCCCGAGGCGCGATTCATCCCAGCTCGGCCAATACTCTCAGATGCGCCGCCACGCTGCGGCCAAGCGCGGACAAACTATAGCCGCCCTCCAGGCAGCTGACGATGCGTCCTGTCGCCCACCGATCCGCCACCGCCACCAGCTGGCTGGTGATCCATGCGTAATCGGCCTCGACCAAGCCCATGGAGGCGATGTCATCTTCACGATGTGCATCGAAACCCGCAGAGATGAAAATCATCTCCGGGCGGTGCGCATTCAGCGCCGGCAGCCAGCGTCGCAGAACAAGCTCTCGCACCACATCACCACGCGTGTAGGCCGGCACTGGGACATTGACCAGATTTTTAGGTGCCTGTCCCTCAGGATGTACACCGGTATAGGGATACAGCGGATGCTGAAAAAAACTCACCATCAATACCCGCTCATCGCCGACAAAGGCATCTTCCGTACCATTGCCATGATGGACATCAAAATCAACAACGGCAATACGCGTAAGCCCGTGCACATCCATCGCATGACGAGCTGCAATGGCGATGTTGTTGAACAGGCAGAATCCCATAGGGGTGGATGGCGTCGCATGATGCCCGGGGGGACGTACCGCACAAAACGCATTCTTCACTTCCCCGCTCAGCACCGCATCCGTGGCGGCCACCGCTGCGCCCGCTGCTCGCAAACTCGCCTGCCAGCTGTGAGGATTCAGCAAAGTATCCGCATCAATCGCATGATAAGGACCGCCGCGGGGATCGCTTCCCTCGGCCGCCTCAGGCGCGTGCTCCCGCACGCGCGCAACCGCTTGCGAGGTATGCACTCTTTGCAGATCTGCTTCGCTAGCCAGCGGGGCTTCGCGGCAATCGAGAAAAGGCAAAATCCCGCTGGCAATCAACTGGTCCTCAATCGCCTGCAGGCGCGCCGGCGATTCGGGGTGCCATTCTCCCATTTCATGCAAAAGACAGTCCGGGTGAGAGAAAAATGCTGTTCGCATATGGCCATTATGCATGAGTGCGGCAGCTATCTGGGAAAGGTATCCATGATCTATACTTGCAACTCTCCGGCCATCTGGCATTCCACCACCCCCGATAAACGCTGATGTACACCATGATCCTACCTTTGCGGCAGCTCGCAGGCGCCTGCCTGTTGTCACTGATCGCTGTCAATCTCTCTGCAGTCGTCGCAGCCACCAAGCAAACCACAGAACGCGCACCATTACCGGCTGCCTCTACCGTTCACAAAGCGTCGAAGTCACACTCAGCTCAAAAAACGCGATCAACGGGTACCACCGCTCGAGCAAGACACAAAACTCATCCGCAAAACGCTGGCGATGGGGAGCCCGAGTTCACGAATTTCGGCCAGTGGAAAGCGGTCAGCGAGTTCATCACCGAGATGAGCGACGAGCATGGCTTTGATCGCAGTGAGTTGAATACGCAGTTCGCAAAGATTCACTACCTCGACAAGGTCATCAAACTGATCAATCCGCCGCCAGCCGGTAAGACAAAGAACTGGACCGCCTACCGCGAGCGTTTCGTCGAACCGCGCCGCATTCAGGCGGGTCTGGATTTCTGGCAGCGTCATGAGACCGATCTGGCCCGCGCGCAGGCAGAATTTGGCGTGCCCCCTGAAATCATCGTCGGCGTACTTGGGGTCGAGACCATCTACGGCCGCCAGCCCGGCAATATCCGCGTGATGGATTCACTCACCACACTTGCTTTTGCCTATCCCGAGGCACCCAACCGTCAGGCACGAATGGCGTACTTTCGAAGCGAGTTGAAACAAGCGCTGCTTTATGCCAGAGAGAGCAATATCGATCCGTTCAGCTTGTCCGGTTCATTTGCCGGTGCGATCGGTCTGCCACAGTTCATGCCAGGCAGCATACGGCGTTACGCCATTGACTTTGATGGCGACGGTAAGATCGACTTACGAAACTCAGCCGCCGATGCGATCGGCAGCATCGCGAGCTTCCTGTCACAACATGGCTGGATGGCGAATCTGCCACTGGTCTATCCGGTGCGCCCCGATGAGAGTAGCGAGACGATCTGGAAGCCATTAATCGGTGTTACGCTTGCTGCGACGCATTCAGTCGATGAGATTGAGCAGTCCGGCGTGACCCTGCCCAGTGACGTACCACGTACCCTGATGGTGGGACTGGTCGATCTGCAAGACGGTGACCGGCCCACGCGCTATTGGGTCGGTAGTGACAATTTTTTTGCGATTACCAAATACAATCGCAGCTATTTTTACGCGATGGCTGTCATTGAACTTGGCAACGCCATTCGACAGCAGCGTCGCTCATGAAATCTTTTTTATCTCTCACCCGAGTTCACCCAGATGATCGCGCTGTCGGCGCCAACTGACCCTTACGCTACCGATCGGGTGATCGCACTGACCCGCGCGTGGGTAGAGCATGCAGTGATCGGGTTGAACCTGTGCCCTTTTGCCAAGCCCGCGCATGTCCGGCAGCAGATAAAATACTGCATCAGTACAGCGACAAATGAGGCAGCGCTGTCGCAGGATTTACTGGAAGCGATGATGGCACTGGTCGATACAGCATCAACCACGACTGATACTTGCCTATTGATACATCCGTGGGTGCTGCAGGACTTCATTCATTACAACGACTTTCTTGATGTCGCCGACTCCCTGCTTGAAGAAGCCGATCTGAGCGGTATTTTGCAAGTTGCCAGCTTTCACCCCGACTATCGTTTCGCTGGCACGGATGCAGATGACATAACCAATTGCACTAACCGTTCGCCTTTCCCCATGCTGCACTTGCTGCGTGAGGCCAGTCTTGACAAGGCGGTAACGCTATTGGACACCTCGGAGATTGTCGAGCGCAATCTCGCGACGCTGCGCGACCTGGGCCGCTCGGGCTGGGAAGCACTGCAGCAGCGAGTGATCAACAGCGCGTCTCCACCTACCAACACGCAGCCTGCGGCAGACTCTGCCGATCATTGTTCATCCGACCATCGGGAATAGGTTTTATACGAAAATCTTGCCTGCCGATCCTTCCGCTACCTTCAATTTCCCTCACGTCCCGCGCCCCCGCCGGCCTCCTGCCCGCCGAACCCCTAGGTTAGATATTTTTCCGCCCCCCTAGCGAGCCTTGCGGGCACTCCGAACGGCAGCTCATCGGTCAAGGTGGTCACCCTGGTCCACCAGGGACTACCCGAGCGGCGAACGACCGTACCAGGGCGGTTCTAAGTCCAGTTGACTTGCGCATCATCAAACAGCACAGAAAAGTGATTAACTAGAATAAAG
>JBEDGK010000188.1:0-3467 GCA_041174665.1 Pseudomonadota bacterium | reverse complement strand
TTCACCGATTTCAACGGCAACGTCGAAGAAGTGAATTACGAGAAATCGCGCGTGCGTGTGTCAGTGACTATTTTTGGACGCGCAACGCCGGTTGAATTGGAGTTCGGGCAAGTCGAAAAGGCTTAGCCGGTAATGCTTTAAAGCGCCCGCCGTGGCGCGGCACTCGAAAGAGCGTCACACGGCAGTCAAAGGAGTTGAGGCAACTGCGCTTGTGTGGCTGCACCAACATCTTTGAATAACGAGGAGCTGTACTAGTTCTCGTGCGCACTTGAACGTCATGTAGCAGTTGATTTTCAGGCGCGCACAGTTGGGCGAACCAGCGCTATCACTCACTAACAGGAGCCCTCATGGCAAAGAAAATTATTGGCTTCATCAAGCTGCAAGTGCCAGCTGGTAAAGCCAACCCATCGCCCCCCATTGGTCCCGCACTGGGCCAGCGTGGTCTGAACATCATGGAGTTCTGCAAAGCGTTCAATGCGCAAACGCAGAGCCTGGAACCGGGACTGCCGATTCCCGTTGTGATTACCGCCTTCGCGGACAAGTCTTTCACGTTTGTGATGAAGACACCGCCAGCGACCGTGCTCATTAAAAAAGCGGCGGGTATTCAAAAAGGCTCGGCCAAGCCACACACCGACAAGGTCGGCAAGATCACTCGCAAGCAAGCCGAAGAAATCGCGACGCAGAAACAGCCGGATCTTACTGCGGCTGATCTCGACGCAGCAGTACGTACCATCGCGGGCTCTGCTCGCTCGATGGGCATTACGGTGGAGGGTCTGTAATGGCTAAGTTATCCAAGCGCGCTCAGGCGATCAAGGCGAAAGTTGATCGTACCAAGCCCTACCCATTCGACAACGCGATCGCGATTGTGAAAGAACTTGCGACTGCGAAGTTCAATGAATCAATTGACGTTGCAGTTCAACTCGGTATCGACGCCAAGAAATCCGACCAAGTCGTGCGCGGCTCGGTTGTGCTTCCTGCCGGTACCGGCAAGACAGTTCGTGTGGCCGTGTTCGCTAGTGGGGACAAGGCAGACCAGGCTAAAGCAGCGGGTGCTGACATCGTCGGCATGGAAGATCTGGCAGAGTCAATCAAGGCCGGCAATATGCCGTTTGATGTTGTCATCGCTTCGCCAGACACCATGCGTATCGTCGGTACCTTGGGTCAAGTGCTCGGCCCGCGCGGCCTGATGCCTAACCCGAAGGTTGGTACGGTGACGCCCGATGTCGCGACCGCGGTCAAGAACGCCAAGGCTGGTCAGGTGCAGTACCGCACCGACAAGGCTGGCATTGTGCACGCCACGATTGGCCGCAAGTCATTCGCCGACACCGACTTGAAAACCAACCTGCTCGCGCTGATCGATGCATTGAACAAATCAAAGCCGGCAACGAGCAAGGGCGTCTATCTGCGCAAGGTGTCGATCTCGTCGACCATGGGCGCAGGTGTCCGTGTTGATCAGACATCGCTGGCAGCATAGTAAGGAATGAAGTCCTCGCACGTGTAGCTACGTGTGAGGCGAATCTTTGGGCTGAACCATGTCGTTTGTTTCAGTGGTTCAGGCAATCAAAGACCGTTGGGCCTGATGCAGGCAGTTCGCTGCAAAAGGTTAAAGAGCGAAAGAGCAATCCGGATCTCCCCAACGCAGATGGCGAGCCCGAACAAGTTTTGTAGTGTCGATAGCCGGTGTTGAATTAACAGCGGCTTTCAGCTCCAGACTTCGGACGCCGTGTTCGAACCGATGTAAGGCAGGCGGCCATTTGGCCGTGCAGTCGCCAAGCATCATTTTTGGAGGTTGAACGTGAGTCTCAATCTAAGTGACAAGAAGGCTGTCGTTGCCGAAGTCTCCGCCAAGCTGGTAGGGGCGCAGACGGTGGTGCTGGCCGAGTACCGCGGCATCGAAGTTGGGTCCCTGACCAAACTGCGTGCTGATGCGCGTTCGCAGCAGGTTTACCTGCGGGTATTGAAAAATACCTTGGCCCGCCGTGCAGTTGAGGGTACGACGTTTGCGCCGTTGGCATCTGAAATGACCGGTCCGCTGATCTATGCGATCTCGGAAGATGCGGTGGCTGCAGCGAAGGTGCTCAACGACTTCGCCAAGACCAACGACAAGCTGGTCGTCAAGGCAGGTAACTACGCAGGCAAGCCGCTCGACAAGGCCGCTGTGACGGCGCTGGCAAGTATCCCAAGCAAGGAAGTCCTGATCGCCCAATTGCTGGGCGTAATGCAGGCGCCTGTTTCGGGCTTTGCTCGTGCACTCGCCGCCCTGGCAGCGAAGAAAGAAGCAGAGGCAGCTTGATTCGTGACCCGAATCGCCTCGCAACTTTCATGACCCCACTCGATACATTTCGAACTTAAGGAGTTTTTAAATGGCTATTACTAAAGATGACATCCTGGAAGCCGTTGGTCAGATGACCGTGATGGACCTGAACGATCTGGTCAAGGCTTTTGAAGAAAAATTCGGCGTTTCAGCAGCGGCGATGGCCGTCGCTGGCCCGGCAGGTGGTGGCGGTGGTGGTGCCGCCGCGGCGGAAGAGCAGACTGAGTTCACCGTCGTATTGTCAGAAGTCGGCGCTAACAAAGTCGGCGTCATTAAGGCAGTACGCGAGATCACCGGTCTCGGCCTGAAGGAAGCCAAAGATCTGGTTGATGGCGCACCCAAGCCTGTGAAGGAAGGCGTCGCCAAGGCAGATGCCGAAGCAGCCAAGAAGAAGTTGGAAGAAGCTGGCGCAAAGGCCGACCTCAAGTAAGCCAGTCTCTTTGCGTAGCGCACCGGTCGAAGTGCAGAACCCGTCCGTCAGGGAGGGTTCTGTCTTCGGCATCTAAGACATTTCGGGGCGCCAGCGCGAACGACGATCAGGATCGCGGTACGCAGTAACGGCTGTCGGAGACGTGAAGCAGGAAGCGCGTCAACGGCATTTCTGGTTGGAGGGGAAAAGGGTAAAGCATTGAGGGTTCGCTGCGACGGTCGTGTGCCGCCAAGAGTCCTGAATTCTCTATCCTTCCCGTCACTCACGGAGTGTTCATGCACTACTCATTCACCGAGAAGAAACGCATCCGCAAGTCCTTCGCAAAACGCGCCAATGTTCATGAGGTTCCTTACCTGCTGGCGACGCAGTTAGATTCTTATTCGGAGTTTTTGCAAGAGGGCGTTCCCACGGCCGAAAGAAAAACCGAGGGACTGCAGTCAGCGTTCAACTCGATCTTCCCGATTGTTTCTCACAACGGATTCGCCCGCCTTGAGTTTTTGTCGTACTCGCTTGGCGTGCCACCATTTGATGTCAAAGAGTGTCAGCAGCGTGGCTTGACCTACGCCTCGCCGCTGCGCGCCAAAGTGCGCCTGGTGATTCTGGACAAAGAATCACCGACCAAGCCAGTCGTCAAAGAAATGAAGGAGCAGGAAGTCTACATGGGCGAATTGCCCTTGATGACCGTTAATGGCTCGTTCGTTATCAACGGCACTGAGCGCGTAA
>JBEDGK010000187.1:0-5370 GCA_041174665.1 Pseudomonadota bacterium | reverse complement strand
TTTCAGCCTCGGCGCCGGGTTCTGTGGCTGTGCCGCTGACTTCTGCGGTTGCCACGTCAGTATCGGCCCGTGGTTCTGCTTCTGCTTCTGCCTCGGACTCAGTATCGGGCTCATGTGGCTTGTCACGACCCGAACCAAAAGCATAGTAGGACTTCTCGAAGATGGATCGCACCAGCTGGGAATTCGCTTTAAGCACTTTGTTCTCTCCCTTGATCTCAATATCGACCAGGTCCAACAACAGCAGCGCCTCGGCCGTGATACCAATGTCGATGACGGAAAGCTCGGTCTTGCGCGAGAGCTCTAGCAGGCTGAGGCCGGACGGACCCGCATCCAGCAACGCCCGGATCAACCGGACTCGCTTCTCTGTCGCAAAGCCGCCGAAAAGTCTGGCGAAATCTTTAGCATTCATCTGCATTCCTGTGAAATCCTGCGTCGGACATGCCGCCCGACCCACTGTCACGGTTCGTCATATAACGACCCAATGATAACAGTCCCGATACGGGACGCTGTGCCGAAGGCCCTGACTCAGATTACAGGGCGTCGGCAGAGGCATGGCAATATAGTGGCTATCACCGTTACAGCATCCGAGTTTTCGAGCCCAGCCGTCATGACATTACGATGCCAGAATGCCAACCATCCGCAGATTTTTTGGGCCTGGCTTGCCGTGCCCGTGCTGGCCGGGTGCGCGGCCCTTTCGGAGGGTCCCCATGCCGATCATTTTTCGTACTCCTACTTCAGCCTGAATTTTTCTGGCAAGGCTTGGGACAAAGCTCGCCGTTATTGCGCTGATCGTGGCAAACTGACGAATCATGTCGGTACAACTTGCGGTTTTTTTATTTGTACCACCGAAGTCTCATGTATCACTAGGCAGGCGGAATAGCGTGGTTTGACCCGGAGGAACGCCTGTCATTCATCCTTGAAGCATTCACAACAACTTTAACGAGGAGACCCGCTGTGACGAAAAAAATGAAACGCGACCGCACGCCCACACCGGTAGATGAAAACGTCGCAGACGCGATGGAAGTCAGGCTCGCGTACAAGAACTTGATTGATTCATTTGATGAAGACCAAAAAATCCTGGAACACCGGATCAATGAGCAGACCGCTCAAGATGAAGGGAGCCATGATGATCACGGTAACAACGGCAACAGCACGCCCTGACCTTTTACCTCACGCTAGCTCGTCTGACGCTCTCGACACCAGCGGGTAAATTCATCTGCCTGCAGGGGCGGGCTAAACAAATAGCCTTGCGCCTGTTGGCAACCCTGATTTTGAAGGTAGCGCAGCGACGCTTCCGATTCAATACCCTCGGCAATGACCTCCAGCCGGAGGCTGTGGCCGAGGGCTATGATCGCATCTGTCACCGCGCGACTGCCGACGTCGCACTCAATGCCGCGCACGAACGACTGATCGACCTTCAGCGTGTCCAGAGGTAGCCGCGACAGCCGACTCAGGCTGGAGTATCCAGTGCCGAAATCGTCTAGTGCGACCTTTACCCCAAGTTCCTTGATGCCATCAAGGATCTGAACAGCCTCGTCCACGTTTTCCATGATCATGCTCTCCGTGATTTCGAGCTGCATCGAGGCCGGTTCAGCCCGGGTAGTCGCCAAAATCTCTCCCAAGCGAGCCGCGAATCCCGCCTGCCTGAACTGCAGCGGTGATACATTGACCGCCAACGGAATATGCAGACCCTCCTTCCTCCAGGCGAGATGCTGGCGACAGGCCTCGGACAGCACCCACTCCCCAAGTGCGGCAATCAGCCCGGAAGATTCAGCAATCGGTATGAAGCGCTGCGGCCCGACGGTATGCATATCATCATCGGCCAGCCGAACCAACGCCTCGGCTCCTACGACCCGGCCACTGGCAATATCAATCACGGGCTGATAATGCAAGACAAAACTGTGCGTCTTGAGTGCCTTTCTTAGTCTCACCTCAACCGAGTAAGTTGCCTCGGCAAGAGTATCCAGCTCGGGAGAGTACACCCGAAAATTCGCACGCCCGGATTGCTTTGCCTGGTACATCGCCAAATCAGCTGTATGAATCAGTGAGCTGACATTGTCCGCGTGCTGAGGATAATAGCTAATACCGATGGATGGCGTAAGTGACAGCTCCAGCGTATCAATATGGAACGGCTGACTGATTCTGTCGACCACATGCTGGGCAACAATACCTGTGCGCAGTAGCGATTTTTCCAGCGGCTGCAACATGATGACGAACTCATCGCCCGCTAATCTGCCCACCAGATCTTCCTCGCGGGTACACTCAAGCAGCCGCTTGGCTACCTCCTGCAGTACTTTGTCGCCAACATGGTGGCCGTAGATATCATTGATCGGCTTGAAACGATCCAGGTCGATGAACAACAAAGCACCGCCAGTCTGACGACGCTGGGCACCCGCCAACAGGTGACTGCCATATTCGAATACCAGCGCGCGGTTGGGCAGCCCGGTCAGTGGGTCATGCAATGCCGCATCACGAATACGCTGCTCGGAGGCTTTTCTTTCAGTGATATCCAGGTTTGCGCCAACCAGCCGCAGTGCCCTGCCCTCAGTATCACGGCGCGAAGCGATCGCCTGCGCCAGCACCCAGCGCCAGCTGCCGTCCTTCGACCTGAAACGCAGCTCTTCGCTGTAGCCATCTTGCAAACCACTGATCACTGCATCGACATGTCTGATCAGACGCTGCTGATCATCTTCATGCACAATCTGTATCCAGTCTTCCAAGGTACCCAGCTCATTGAGACAATACCCCAGCATCCTGAGCAACTGCTCATCCGCAGGAATGATACGTCTCTCGGCAACATCCATCTCCCACACTGCCGTACCACTCGCCTTCAATGCAAGTGCCAGCCGGACCTCGTTTTCTCGTAACGCTTGCTCAGCAGCCATGCGATCGGTTATGTCCACTTGTACGACCACACCGCCCTCGACCCTTCCAATTTCATCACATACCGGCGCTGCCGAGAGCAAAGTAAGGCGCCGTGTGCCCGGCTGTCCGAAGGGTTCTATCTCTACAATCTCGGAACAATGATCGCCGCGCAGGGCGCGCGCCAAGCCCCATTCGTTCGGTGCAATTGGCTTGCCATGCCTTTCCGATCCATCCGCCCACCAGCCTTTCCATGCAGCGTATCCACTCACCGAACCCGAAAATGGAGCGAGACCCCAGATATTTCGCGTAGCAGAGTTCATTCGCAGAAGCTTGCCAGTCGCATCTGCCAATATGATGGATGCAGGTACCGCATTAAACATCGCATCCATCACCCGTCGATCGCCCTCAGCACGCTGAGCCGTAGCCAGTGCTTGGTGACGACTGCGATCGAGATCTGCCATTGCCAAAACTCTCGCGCTGACATCCACACCACTCATCACCAAGGCAAAGATTTTTCCGCCACTGTGCTCCCGCAAAGGAGACACTTGTATATCGATCGTCGCCGGCCCAGCGCCAAAATGATCCAGCTTCGCGTCGTATCGCACCGATTCACCGCTTGCCGCACGCCGTACTGCCGCCCTGAGTTTACTGCGCTCCCCTTCGTCAACCCACCAGGGTGTGTCCCATAAAAATCGTTTCAGCACGTGCTCTCGCTGCAAACCCGAGGCTAACAATGACGCTTGATTAATCTCACGTAATACACCGTCAAGATCAAGAACGCCGACAAAGACGAACAAGTTATCGATCAGACCACGAACCTGCGCCTCACTGGCACGAAGTTGATTACTGGTAGAGCGTAATCGCGATAGTGCATCTTTCATCACACTAATGATTACACAATTCACGAATAGTGCTGTGCTAAAAAAAATCAGTCCAATGACATCAGACATTGAGGTATTAGAGAAATTACCCACTGGCTCGATAAAAAAATACCAAGCTGAAAAAATACTCAGTACAGACACCACTAATCCGGGCCACAGCCCGGCAAAGTAAACACTCAACAGCACTGCTGGAAAAAAAGTAGCAAATGGAAAGCTTTTTGGGGGAAACACATCGTTCAAAGCAAGGCGTGTCGAGAGCGCCACTCCGAAAAATAGAAGTGCTGTCAGGTAGCGCACTAACGCAGACTTGCTGTGCTCTTGGAGCACAGGCGACAGATGTCGAAGATGTTCGGTAAGACGAGCATTCATCAGCAGAGATTTCAGAGCAAGCAGCTCATTCACGAAGCAGATAACGAGGCAGATCAGACACCCGGTTGACTCCCGCAGCCATGCTGGTTGATTACTTTTGTCATTGAATTTCACTGCGGGATGCCAATTGGTTAGGCAGCGAAGCAGGATAAAAATTTCCTTACCGATCAAAGGATTTTTGAAAAAGGCTCACAGTGGTCATAAAAAAAGCCCCGATCACCGGGGCTTTGCTCAGAGAAGACTCGCTGCTCTGTTCAACGCTTGAACTCAACGATAATTGCTTCCACATCTGCCTTAGCCGCCAAGTGCTCATGCTCAGTGGCCGGACGCACGAATGCATCACCCGCCTTCAGCTTCTGACTTTCCTTGGTGCTACCGTCAGGCAGCTTGTAGGTGAGCGGCTGACCCGGCTTGATGATGTAGACAGCAATATGCGGGTGTGAGTGCATCGGGCAGCTTTCGCCTTTTTTCTGAGTGAAATGCAGTACGCGTGCCTTGTCGTCCTCAGCAAGGATATGGAAATTCTTTGGGCAGGCAGTCACCGCATCCGCAGCAGACGCGCACACGCTGACCAGAGACAATGCAGCGAGAAGCAGCGCATTTTTATTTTTCATTGTTATCTCCTTTGGTGATTTAAGTTGGGCATCAAACTCCCGCAAGAGAAATCGCTGTGCTCACAGCAGAATCTCTCAAATCACATGGTAAGCGGGGTGCCCTTGTTAATCAAATTATTTTTTTGATATCTATTTTCACCGCCACCTCGCAGAGGCAGATACGCTAACAGAGGCCAAATGCCCGAAAAATCAGCTTTCAAAGACAGAAATGTACTGAAACCGTTCAGTGCTGTTGCGATCTCTACTTTGTCCCGCAAGAAGAGCTCAGTTTTTTCCGCATGCAATTTTCCAATGCTTTTCTCCGAGCGAAGAGGGAATGATCGGCTCCCACTCAAGTTCGCTGTTTTTTACCGTATAAGAAAACACAATGCTCCCACTGCTCATCGAGCCAGAAAAATAAGACACCGTAATGGGTGCCGTTGTCTCAGACCTGCAGTCGTAACCATCCAGTCTTTTCACTGATTCGTATCTTCCACCTGACTTGAGATTTTTCTCCACTGAGTAATTGATCATGGTCAGCATTTTGACGATGCTACCGGTACCTTTTATCGTAGATTTATCATGGTAAAAGGTGCTGGTCTCGTCACCTGCATGATTGGTTTGCTCCCATTCTGCCCATGCCGTAGAACACATCATCAGAA
>JBEDGK010000186.1:0-11301 GCA_041174665.1 Pseudomonadota bacterium | reverse complement strand
CCAGAATTTTCATGATTTTCAGGAGGAGTAAATAAAGTCTTGCTTAGGCAGTGCCCACCGATATCAGGAGCGCTTTTGCCCAGCTTCGGCCGGGATCGCAGACAGGCCAAGCCGACGCCTGCGCGCATGGCGCGGGCAAACGGAGCTGCGGGGAAGTCTTGCAGGCATAATCATCTCCTGTCACTTGACCCGAAAAACAGTGGCTTGCGTTGATACTGAACTGTTTTGCAAGCTTTCTCGGGCAAGCGACTTATCGCTTTTATGTTGTTCGCTGAACGCATTCTAGCTCGAACCCGTCACAAAAAAATGTCATGCCGCCCACCCCGCCAACCGCCTACGACCAGTTTTATCTGCCCGCCGGCGACCGCCACGCGCTGTACGTCGCCCAGTATGGCCAGCCCGACGGGCCAGCCACCGTCGTGCTGCACGGCGGCCCGGGCAGTGGCACCCAGCCCTCGGTGCTGGAGTGGTTCGATCTCTCGCGCCAGCGCGTCGTGTTGTTTGATCAACGCGGCGCGGGACGATCCACGCCGCTGGGCGAGATCGCGCACAACGACAGCCAGGCGCTGGTGGCTGATATCGAGCGGCTGCGCAAGCACTTGACCATCTCGCGTTGGATGGTGGTCGGCGGCTCGTGGGGCGCCACACTGGCGCTGATGTATGCAGGTGCGCACAAAGAGCACATCCGTGCGCTGGTGCTGCGTGGCAGTTTTCTTGCCAGCGCACGCGAGATGCAATGGTTCTTTCAGTCGCTCAAAGCGATGGTGCCGCAGGGCTGGGCAGCATTGGTGAACGGCTGGAGTGAAGCACAAAAGCATCAGGTGCTGGCGACTCTGACGCAGCACCTGATGCATGGCACAGACCATGAACAGCACGATGCGGCAATGCGCTGGGCGGCCTATGAAGACAGCGTGATGCGCGCGATGAACGGCAAGCTCATCGAGGCACCATCCAGCGGCGCACAGCAAGCCAGCGAGCGCGTGCTGGCCAAATACCGACTGCAAGCGCACTACCTGTCTCAGGGCTGCTTTACTTCGGAGCAGACACTGCTCGATATCGCCAGCGGGCTGAAACACTTGCCAGTGGCGCTCATCCATGGCACCCATGATCTGGTCTGCCCACCGGAAAACGCAGTCAGGTTAGCAGCAGCAATGCCTCATGCCCGGATGTTCTGGGTAGCCCAGGGCGGGCACACGCCTGCCGATCCCGGCATCGCCGCAGCACTGCGCACGGCAATACAGGCGCTGAATACCCCCTGAAGAATAATCATGCTCCCGACCGCGTCACCGACGGAGGGGTAAAAATTACCGTCCTCATCAGTACTGAGCTTGCGCTATGTCGCATCATCCACTTAGCGCTGAGTCACTCAGGAACCCATGCTCCGACAAGCTGCCATAGAAAGTGAGATGGCTTTGTTCACAGCTCGTATGCGGCTTGGACTCGTTTAACGCGGTTGGGAATAAGGTCAGGCATGCCCGCCCGAAATGGACGAAGGGATTCGACATGCACGCCGTCGTCACCAGTACTGCCTCAGACAACCGTTCAGACGCCGGCTCAGACCAAGCTCGCGCGCATCTCTCAGCTGCTGAATTTGCTCGTGCACTGGGATGGTTAAGCGTAGGCCTCGGTCTGGCCGGCCTGATGATGCCGAGCGCGCTGGAGCGATCGGTCGGTATAGCCAAACGCGAGCGCTGGCTGCGCGCAAGCGTAGTGCATCTGAAGAAATCGCTGAATGTAAACCGCAGCCCGGAAGCTTGTTATCAGTTCTGGCGCGACTTTGGAAACTTCCCACGCTTTATGCTGCATGTCGAGCGCGTCGACGCAGTGGACGCGACGCACTCGCGCTGGCAGGTGCGCGTGTCACTCAGCGAAACGATTGAATGGCACGCTGAACTGATCAGCGACGTGCCTGCTCAACAGTTGGGATGGCGGACGACCTCAGGCGCCAATATGGCGCATACCGCCGTGCTGCGATTCAGCCCGCTGCCTGGACGTCGGGGCACGCGCGTCGAAGCGGAATTCGACTGTCATCTTCCCATGGGCACAGCCAGCGTGATGCCGGCACACTGGAACAGCGACGAATTCTCACAGTCGCTGAGCGACGACCTGCGCCGCTTCAAGCAACTGATAGAAACCGGTGAAATACCCACTACCATCGGGCAGCCAAGAGGTCAGCGCAGCGCTGCCGCTCTATCCTTCACTAAGGACGCCAGACATGAAGGCTAATGTCTGGCACGGCAAGAACGATGTACGTATCGAGCAGGTACCCGATCCGCGCATCCTGAACCCACGCGATGCGATCGTCAGAATTACCTCCACGGCGATCTGCGGCTCGGATCTGCATTTGTATGATGGTTATATGCCCTCAATGGAAGTGGGCGACATTCTCGGTCATGAATTCATGGGTGAAGTGGTCGATGTCGGCGCTGCCGTACACAACCTGAGCGTCGGCGATCGGGTCGTGGTGCCGTTCACCATCGCCTGCGGTCAGTGCTTCTCTTGCGAGCATCAGCATCACTCGGTGTGTGAGAACTCGAACC
Source organism: Pseudomonadota bacterium (assembly GCA_041174665.1). Taxonomy (GTDB): domain Bacteria; phylum Pseudomonadota; class Gammaproteobacteria; order Burkholderiales; family Burkholderiaceae_D; genus Pernthalerella. Next base: position 8,761 of record JBEDGK010000186.1, on the reverse strand, counting down.
CGAATGCCTGGATGGCTGAAAAAATGTGGGGACACGCTCCCGCCGGTGTGTTTGGTTATTCTCACCTGACCGGTGGCTATGCCGGCGGACAAGCGGAGTATGCACGTGTGCCATATGCGGACTGTGGCCCGCTCAAGATCGAAGACGGAATCGATGATGATCAGGTGCTGTTTTTATCCGATGTGCTGCCTACCGGTTATATGGCAGCAGAGAACTGCAACATCCAGCCCGGCGACGTCGTCGCTGTCTGGGGCTGTGGCCCGGTCGGGCAGTTTGCAATACAAAGTGCGTATCTGCTCGGCGCCGAAAGAGTCATCGCCATCGACCGCTTTCCCGAGCGCCTGCAAATGGCGTCCGAGTGGTCGCGCGCGGAAGTACTGAATTACGAAGAGATAAACATCACCGAGGCGCTGAGAGAGATGACCGGAGGTCAGGGACCGGATGCCTGTATCGATGCTGCTGGCATGGAAGCGCATGGCACAGGTTTTCTGGCGACCTATGAGCGCATCAGACAGATGCTGCGACCAACATTCGATCGTGCGCAGGTGCTGCGCGATGCGCTGCGCGCATGCCGCAGTGGTGGCACCATCTCCGTGCCCGGTGTGTACGTGGGATTGGTTGACAAGTTGCCGGTCGGTTCACTGATGAATCGCTCACTGACAATCCGGACCGGACAAACTCATGTGCAGCGCTATCTCAAACTGCTGGTGGAGCACATACGCCGGGGTGATTTCGATCCCGGGCGTCTGATCACGCACCGGCTACCACTCGACGATGCGCCACGCGCTTACCGCATGTTTCGCGACAAGGAAGATGCCTGTATCAAGGTCGTGCTCAAACCGTGGCTGCACTCAGCGTACTAAGTACACTGTGCGCCTATGGCGGCATGGCCCCAAATCCTATCCGCCGCAGATCATCGCGGCGGATAGGATTTGCGTTTACTTGAAGTAGTAGCGCAGGCCAACAGACCAGAGCGTCGGTGTAATGTCCATGGTCTCGCCGAAGTGCGTGTACTCCAGCGTGGCCGCCCAGTTTTTATCGAACTGATAGCCGAGGCCCGCGCCCAGCATCAGCCTCACTCGCGTGGCCGAATCGTCACCAGACCGGTGATTCACGGTGGGGCCCAGCTTGCCATACACCGTCAATGCATCGGCAATCGGGTAGCGCGCCACGCCAGCGAAATATATGCTGTGCCCGGTATTGCCAAACGCACGACCAAGATTGGCATAACCCAACTCATAGCCGCCATATTCAGAGACGTTCTGTCCGAACGCCGCACCAAAACCCATCTGCGTCTCGCTATCCCCTGCAAACTTATACCTTCCTTGGCCGACTGAGCCGGAGACATAGCTGTCCGCCACATCGGCCGCCATGGCGGTCGCTGATACTGCGCCGATCACTGCAGCGATAAAGAATTTTTTCATTGAGGCTTCCTGTTCCAAGATGTCTTCAAAACAATAAAAAACGCCAGTCCGTGAAGGACCGGCGAGATTCTAGGTACAGAAAAGATCTCGCGAAAGCGAGCGTGGTTTAGAACTTACAGATTGTCTCGCTTTTCTACGACGACACTTGGTCTTCTACTCGAAGAGGTTTGTTTCTCTGCCTGCTGGCAAGCATCTCAGAAGTGATAAAGAAGGGCCGCATTGAACATGCTGAGCTTGGCCCCATACCCGTCCCGACCAAAGTAGGTGTACTCTACAGCACCCGAGATTTCCTTGCTAAATTTCATGGTCAATCCTGCACCGAGCAGCGCACGCACCTTGCTTTCGCCATCAGTTGATAGCTCGCCCTGACTCTGATCCACAGTCGTTTTAGGGAATCTGATTGCACTGCTGCGATGGTAAGCAAGGCCTAGTTTTCCTTGTAAAGTAACATCTGTTGATACCGGAATATTACCAATGCCGGCCAGATAGATCGACTGTGTCTTGTATCTCACTGTGTAATCATCGGGAGACAAATCCTCATAGACAAAGGGCAGCTTTACTCGCCCAAAATCCACAAAACCCACTTCCATATCGAGACTCGAGTCAATTTTCGAGCCGTAGGCCAAGTAGTAACCCGTGGCTCTTGCAGAATCCCCCTCATAGTAGCGGGACTGCCCCACACCAAGCTTGACGTAACTACCTTCGGCATAACTGAAGGCGGGAATCAGCAGCGCCATGCCAAGCAAGATCGTCAGATTTTTTTTGTACATGAAATTCTCCATTCGGTTTGAATATATGCGGCAGCAAATACGAGGGGAACACGGCTGCAGCAAGGCCACCTGAGCTTGTTTTTCAGATGACGGCATCGATTTTATAAACTGGCAATCGAACGAAGATTTATTATTTGTGCGTGAGATGCACTAGACAGCGCGAGAAATTTACACAACACCATACCGGAAGCTGATCAATACGCTTCTTCCCATGATATGGACAGGCGCGCCGCGCACTGAATCAAACCCACCATGCTGTAGGTCTGAGGAAAATTTCCCCACAATTGCGCGCCATCGAGAGAGACATCTTCGGACAGGAGGCCTAGATGATTACGTCGTGAGAGTACTTTTTCGAATAGCGCTCGGGCTCTAGCTTTCTCCCCGGTCTGCGCGAGCGCGAGTATCCACCACAAAGTACAGACTAAAAAAGCCGCATCAGGACGACCAAAATCATCCTCCTCATCATAACGAAGCAGGAAATCACCGCGCCGTAGCTGCCGCTCTACCGCGCGCAGTGTGCCGATGAAACGCGGATCATCGGAGCTCAGGAACTGAAACTCCCCCATCAAGAGCAGGCTGGCGTCGAGATGCTCACCACCGAAGGTAGAAACAAAACTGCCCAACTCCGGATTCCATGCATGATCGACGATCGCTTTGCGAATCGTGTCGGCCTCGCGTAGCCAATGCGAAGCGCGTGTGTGCAATCTGAGGCGACGGGCAATGGATGCCAGGCGGTCGCAAGCAGCCCAGCACATCAGCGTGGAAAACGTATGCACCCGCCGCGTGCCGCGCAATTCCCAGATACCGGCATCTGGCTCCTGATACACGCGAACCGCCTGCTGCCCGAGTCGCTCCAGATCGGCAAACATCTGACGTCCCGCCGGACGCTCCAGCCGCGAATCAAAGAAAGCATGCGTGCTGGCCAATACCGCGGCACCGAACACATCGTTCTGCACCTGCTTCCAGGCGAGATTGCCGACTCTGACCGGACCCATCCCCCGGTAACCCGCCAGACCGGGCGCGATGAATTCTTCCAGCGCTGTCTCGCGACGTATCCCGTACACGGGCTGCAGGGGCATGTCACGCGAATCGGCGATCAGGTTCAGGATGTACTCAAGATAGTGTTGCATCGTCGCGGTCACACCTAATTGATTGAGCGCATTCACAACGAAGTACGCATCCCGCAGCCAGCAATAGCGATAGTCCCAGTTCCTGCCGCTGTGCGGCGATTCGGGAATGGACGTCGTGACTGCCGCAATGATCGCGCCGGTGTCATCAAATGCATTCAGTTTCAACGTGATCGCTGCACGTATCACGACTTCCTGCCACTCGAAAGGAATAGCCAGGTTGCGCACCCACCGATGCCAGTAGGATGCCGTTGATTCATAAAAACTTCGACCCAGATCGCGAGGTGCACCATCAATCGTTTCATCTGGGCCCATCAACAACGTGATGCTGTCATGCAGGAAAAACAGGCGCTCCTCAGTCAGTGCCGTGATCGATGCGTCGGTCGTCACACGCATCGACTGGGTGCCGCCCAAGTAGGTCACATGATGCGCACCACTGCGAGACGATGCGCGATCACTGCCGTAATTGAGTGCCGGCCGAATACGTACCGCAATGCGTGGACGTCCTGCCACTCGACGTACCATCCTGACAATCATCGCGGGTGCAAACATGCGACCATGAAGATAAAAGCGTGGCGAAAAATCCGTCACGTCGATCACGTTCCCTGAATCATCTTCGAGACGAGTCTGCAAAATTGCAGAGTTACGCTGATATATCTGGCGCACGGTATGACTGGCGGGGAACAGCAGATCAATGAAACCGAAGGCCTCAGGCGAGTGATTTTGTTCCTCGGGACGTAGCAAGCTGCAGCACAGCGGATTGCTGTCAAAGTGCGGATAGCACCACCAGGCAATGCGTGCCTGCCTGTCGATCAGGGCACTGGTACGTGAGTTGCCAATCAGGCCGAGATCGAGATTGCTCATCTGCTGTCCGTGTGCAGACTACGCTCTGGACGTCGGCTGTCGGGCAGAGAATCGATCAGCAGATCGAGCAGTGGCACGATGGACTGATGGTCGGGAATGAAATAATCGGCAGCACTGTCGCCGCCTTCGCCAACGCGCACGCTGAACAGATCATGACGATCGAGCATGAACACATGCTCATCGGTGACATCATCACCTGCATATAGCGCCCGCGATGCACGAGTGATTTCCATCAGCACTTGCACAGCACCACCCTTGTCGTCGGCACCGGGCGGCAGCAGGTTGAACACTGCCTTCCCCGAGATCACACGAGGCAGCGGCATGAGCCGATCGAACAAGCGTGTCAGTTGCTGCGCCACTGCTTCGCGCTCGGGCGCGTGCAGGAAATGCACGGACAGGGAATAGCGCTTGTATTCGATCCAGACCTCGCTACCGAACGACTGCAATACCCCGTGCAACTGCTGCTGCCATCCTGTACAAATCGCCTCGAACGCGCCAACGCGTCGTTCCCAGCCCGGCAAACCTTCAATACCATGATTACCGATGAGGTAGTCGGGTTCAAAGGCGAGCATGCGATGCATGTCATGCAGGCCACGTCCTGTCACGATGCCGACCGGAGCGCGCTGCTGCAGCCGCTGCAGTCGATCCAGCACAGCCTCTGGAACCATCACCTTGTCGGGATGCGGCTCAAGCGGCACCAGCGTGCCATCGAAATCGAACAGGCAGAGCAGATCATCGCGCACAAAATCGCGCAGCGCCTGCCGGCCAGCGGGGGAGAACAGTGCTTTCATGGCACGCGCCGCAATCTTTGATGACTGTGAGAAGAAATTTTTTCACTGACCCGCTGTCGCCGACGCAACCGCGCCGCATCCAGCAGCATCCGCCCGGCCCAGCGATAGACATTGAAATCTCGCACCAGCTGGCGCATGCTGCGCATGCGCTCGCGCTGCTCCGGCTCGGGCATGGTGAGTGCACGGTACAGTGCCTGAGCACCCTGCTCGATGTGATATGGATTAATAATAAGTGCCTCGTGCAGCTCGCGCGCAGCGCCGGTGAATTGAGACAGTATCAGAACACCGAGCTCGTCATCACGCGCGGCGATGAATTCCTTGGCGACCAGATTCATGCCGTCATGCAGGCTGGTGACGACGCAGACATCGCAGCCGCGATAACAGCACGCCAGCCGCTCGGCATCATAGTGCTCCACGCGCAGCAAAATGGGGGGCGCGACCAAATTGACATGGCGTTGATTGATTTCCAACGCAAGCTTGCGCACGCGAGTCTCAAGGTTCTGGTACTCATCCAGTGAAGAGCGGCTGGGCGCCGCGATCTGCAGCAGACTGAATCTTCCCACGAGATCGGGATACATCTCCAGTAACCTGTCGACCGCCTGAAATCGCTCCACGATACCCTTGGTGTAATCCAGCCTGTCCACGCCGAGCCCTAGCCGGTGCATGGCGGGCAGCCGCAGCTCGTCGCGCATTTCGCGACGGCACAGCGCGACATCGCCTGCCGACTCCTGCTCAGGCCAGGCGATAGAGATTGGGTAGGGCTCAACCTGCGTGAGCTCGCCGCCATAAGAAATCGTCGAGGCCTCATGCTCAATGCGTGTCTCGAGATAACGATCGACGGTCTCCAGAAAATTCTTGCAATGAAAAGGCGTGTGAAAGCCCAGTAGCGTATTGCCCAGCAATCCTTGTAACAACTCTTCTCGCCAGGGGCAGATGCCGAAGGATTCCGGATTCGGCCAGGGAATGTGCCAGAACATGATGATGGTCGCCTTGGGCAATCTCTCCCGCACCATGCGCGGTAACAGCGCAAAATGATAGTCCTGCACCAGCACGACCGGATCATCGGTGTGCGCTTCGGCCACGACCGCCTCGGCAAAGCGCTGATTGACCTCGACATACTGCTCCCAATCCGAGGTACGAAACACCGGACGCACATGTGCCATATGGCACAGAGGCCACAATCCTTCGTTGGAAAAACCGTAGTAATAGCCCTCCTCTTCGGCCACCGTCAGCCACACGCGACGCAAGGTATATGCTGGTTTCCTGGGTGGTACGCGCACGCGATCATCAGCATCCACGGTGACGCGATCGGCGGAGCCGCTGCCATGCGCTATCCAAGTACCCGAGCAAGCGCGCATTACTGGCTCTACTGCGGTCACCAGTCCGCTCGCAGGTCGGCGCACGACGATGCCATGCTCAGATTTTTCGTGGATATAAGGCTCGCGGTTGGAGACAACCAGCACCTCATCACCGGCCAATTCATCATGGAGCAATGAGCGTAATTTTTCAGGCGTCCACGCTTGCGGCGAGCTCTGCTCCGACTGACGCTCGATGTTCATCTCGCGCAGCATCGCACGCAGATCACCGACCAGCGGACGGAATTCTGGCGGCGCATTGGCGACGGTCGAGCCGGTCTCGCGCCGGAGCAGGTGCTTGAGCGAGCTGACCCATCCTAGCCAGCTCCAGTGCGCGATCCATGCGCCCAGTGCAGAGATCACCAGGAACATCAGCAAAAACACCGCACTCAAGTAGTAGCGGAATTCCGTGCTGCGTCTGTCAATGAAACTGGTGTCTTGCGCCAGCAGCAGTTTGCCAAGCGAAACACCGTCTTGTTCAAGCGCGCTTTCGGTAATCAGCAAACCCTCGGGTGCACGCGTGTCGCAACTCAGCTGGGCCGGGAAATTGCTGCTGCGGTAGATTAGCTTGTCCGACGCATCGCAGACGCCGAGTGCATGCAAACGACCTTCACGAACTGATCTATCCAGCAGACTGCGCATGCCCTCGGCGTCCTGCAAAGTCAGATAATCGAGCGCAGGCTCGCGCATGGAGGCAGCGACCATCTGCGAGCGCGTATCGAGGTCGCGCAAGAACCAGCGCCGGGTCAGATCATCGACCTGGGGCAACAGCGCCAGAGCAAATAATCCCAGGACGGGGGCCAGTGGAAAAATGAAACGCAGCGACAGCTGGAACGGACGTAACGGCATCTGGCCATGGTGAGTTGAATGATAAGCACACGATGGAGGGGTACATCACCGCTGCCATCCGCTGCCAAACGTCGCAATGGAAATGAACATCACGAACCGGCACGGGCGCCTCTTTGTTGACTCGCTCGTTGGAGTGACAGTTCCTGACAATCCGGTGACTCGGGACAAGTATCGTTATTATCAATTTGACTATCGAACCACATGAAAGCCGGGAGGCAGCGCTGTTTGGCGCATTTGTGCGTTGCAATATCAAAATCTCCCGGCTTTCGCTTGTAAACGACTATCGCAAAACCTCAAGGTGGTTATCATTGGCAATTCAACGACCGGCATGCATAAGGCTGGCGCAAACCTTGAGGCAGCACATGGTGGAGACTTCACACGAGGCAGCCGGCACTTTCCCGCAGCTGCTGCAGCAACACGCGCGTCTGCGTCCTGCGCAACCCGCTTTCCGCGAAAAAGATCTGGGCATCTGGCAGACCAGTACCTGGTCTGACGTCGAGAAGCAAGTCAGACTGCTTGCCTGTGGCCTGGCAGCACTGGGTTTTCAGCGTGGGATGAATCTCGCGGTGGTCGGTGACAATCGCCCACGGCTTTACTGGGCAATGGCTGCCGCGCAATCACTGGGTGGCGTTGCCGTGCCGCTGTATCAGGATGCGCCAGCAGCCGACATGGCGTATGTGCTGGAAAACGCCGAGATCGATTTTGCAATCGTCGAAGATCAGGAACAAGTCGACAAGCTGCTCGAGATCCGCGACTCGGTACCCGGTATGTCGCACATCATCTACGATGACGGCCGCGGTCTGCGCAATTACACACAGACCGGCGTGCACTCTTTTGACAGCGTGCAGGCGCTCGGCCAGGCACATGATCGCGATCATCCGCATTTCTTTCAGCAGCAGGTCGATGCGGGCAATACCAACGATATCGCCGTGATCTTGTACACCTCGGGCACCACGGGTAAACCGAAAGGCGTCTGTCATTCGCATGCGGCGATGATAGCCACGGGCAAGACGCTGATCGAATTCGATCAGGTAACGGCGGATGATGAAGTGCTCTGTTATCTGCCGCTGGCCTGGGTCGGTGATTTTCTCTACTCGTATGCGCTGTCGAACATCGCTGGCTTTTGCCTCAACTGCCCCGAGTCGCCCTCGACGGTTGCCAGCGATCTGCGCGAGATCGGTCCGACCTACTATTTCGGCCCGCCACGCATCTATGAAAACATCCTCACGCAAGTCATGATCCGTATTGAGGATGCCAGCGCGATCAAGCGCGCGATATTCCATTACTTCATGCGTGTGGCGCGCCGAGCCGGACTGCGACTGCTGGATGGCAAAGGCAACGTGGGCATCATGGACCGTCTGCTGTATGCACTGGGTGAACTGATGGTCTATGGGCCACTGAAGAACGTGCTGGGCCTGTCGCGCATTCGCGTGGCTTATACCGGTGGCGAAGCCATCGGCCCGGACCTGTTCGACTTCTACCGCTCGATCGGCATCAATCTCAAACAGCTGTATGGCATGACCGAAACCTGTGTGACTGTCTGCATGCAACGCTCGGGCGATGTCAAACTCGACACGGTGG
>JBEDGK010000185.1:0-5411 GCA_041174665.1 Pseudomonadota bacterium | reverse complement strand
CTGTGGAACAGTTGGGTTTCCTGCGAGGCACAACGTGCCCTCGGGTGCAAGGCTATCTGTTCAGCGAACCCGTGCGCCCGGAAAAACTTGAGCAGCTACTGCAGAGCCGCCAGCAGCAGGGGCAAGTATTCCATTAGAGACGCTACCGACACAGGCCGATACTTCACCCCGTACCGAAGATCCAGCAGGCGCTCCGGCACCGGTGGGCGCCGAGGGCTACAATCCTGTTTTTGAGCAATAAAGTGCACAGGAGAGCTAGACCATGGCCAACACCGCGCCCCGCAAGCTGGAACGCGTCATCAGCGCAATGAACACCTCGGACGGCGCTGGCGTGCGCCTGCGACGCAGTCTGGGCAGTAGCGATGGCACGCGTCTCGATCCTTTCCTGATGCTGGATGAATTTTCTTCCGACAATCCCGGCGATTACATCGCCGGCTTTCCCTCGCATCCTCACCGTGGTTTTGAGACCGTCACCTACATTCTCGATGGTCATATGCGGCATGAGGATCATCTGGGCAATCAGGGCGACCTGAGAAGCGGCGGTGTGCAGTGGATGACCGCGGGCCGGGGCATCATTCATTCGGAGATGCCGCAACAGGAAGAGGGCAGGATGCGCGGCTTTCAGTTGTGGATCAATCTGCCCGCCAAAGAAAAAATGAAGCCGGCCGGCTACCGCGATATTCCCGCCGAAGAGATACCGGTGCAGGAACTGCCTTCGGGAGGTCGCGTGAAGGTGATTGCAGGCACCTTGCCGGTCAATGGGCACACGATCGAGGGTCCGATCGCCGGCCTCACGACCGAGCCCATGTATCTGGATGTGCAGCTTCCCGCCGGTGCTTCGTTCAGCGCACCGATTCCAAACGGCCTGAATGCGATGGCCTATGTGTTCGAGGGTAATCTGCAGCTGGCCGGTGACACTCGCATGCTGCCCACGCACAGCGGCGCCGTGCTCACTGATGGAGACTCCGTCGAATTCATCGCCGGGAGCAGCGGCGCGCGATTTCTTTTGCTGGCAGGACGCCCGCTGAATGAGCCCATTGTGCAGTACGGACCTTTTGTGATGAACACCACCGCCGAGATCGAGCAGGCGATCCGAGATTACCAGACCGGGCGTCTGACGACGGCCTGAGTCAGGGACTGGGGTGGTGTCAGCGCTGCCAACGCAGCCTCAGCCATGCCGCGTGCGGCAGCATCGAAATGATAGTTCTCCACCAGCAGCTCGGCGTGCCGTCCGAAAGCAGCGCAGCGCGCCGGATGCCTCAACAGGCGCAACGCACATGCTGTCCAGTCGTCAATGTTCAATTCTCGCACATAGCCATTCTTGCCATCGATGACCAGCTCACCGGCCACGCCAGCGCGAGGCGTGACGATGACGGGTAGCCCTGCGGCACAAGCTTCATTGGCCACGACGCCCCAGACATCTGCGCGGGTCGGAAACAAGAAAATGCGCGCAGACTGGTACAAGCCCGGCAAATCCTCTTGTCGTGCAAAGCCATGAAAGTACGTATCGACGAATGAGGCAATTTCGCTTGCCTGGGCTTTGAGCGATACCTCAAGGCTGCCCGAACCCACGAATATCAAGCGAGTTTTTCGGTTCAGGATTCGGGCGCAGCGTTCGGCCACCTGCAGCGCAAACTCGGGCGCCTTGCCGGGCTCCAGCCGACCGCAAACAATGAAATCCCATGCTTTGGGCATCGCTTGCAATCGAGCTCGAAAGCGACCATTGTCCACGCACAGACACGACATATGGCAGCGTCGCTCATCCACGCCATAGCTGCGATACAACGCCAGGCCACCTTTACTGGCTGCGATCATCGCGGGCGCCCTGCGATAAACAAAATGCCGCACGCGCCGGTGCAACTGACCAAGGTGTTTTTCCGAATCGAGTGTGCCGTCAGTCATTGGCACGTAGGCGCGACGGTGCAGCATCGTCCACAGTACCGCATACAAATGGGTAGGGTTGAAGCCATTGCCGATAACGACCTTCGGATCAAAGCGTGTGAGGGCGAGCAGCACATCGGGGTTGTTGTGAATATAGCGGCCGTGTACCGTGCGTACGCGCTCGTTCAGAAACACATAATCGAATTCCATGTGCGGCAGATTCCACTGCCTGTTGGGCTCGCGTCGACAGCAGAAAATCACCCGCAGATCCACACCGGGCAGCGCGGCGAGCCGGTTGAATACCGGGATACGGTAAGGAGGGGGCTCGTTAACGACCAGGGCGAGTCGGGGCATAGGGAAGGGCGGCATCAGAAAGGGCGGACGGATCCGAAGGGGCAGCTCGGCTAGCCAGCGCCTCGTGATAGATGCGGATCATCTGCACGTAATTGGTCTCTGGTGTGTAGCGTTCCAAATAAACATCTCGCGCAGCGCGTCCCATCGCCAGCATGGCCTCGGGGTGCGTCTCGGCATACTCGATCGCCTTTGCCAGCGCGCGTTCATCACCGGGAGGCACCAGCAAACCGGTATTGCCTTGCACGACGATTTCTTTCAGGCCGCCGTGTCGGCTCGCGATGACAGGTGTGCCACAGGCAAATGCCTCAATCGCGACCAAGCCAAAACTTTCGACGCCGGTGCTGGGCATGACGAGATAGGCCGCTTCCCGCAGCCGCGCCTGTAGCGTGGCAGATTGACAAAAGCCCTGGTAACGCAGTCCCGGCGTGTTCTCGACCAGCCTTTGCAGCGGCCCTTTGCCGTATACGTCGATCTGTACCGAGCGCAGCTGCCTGACGGCACCAGCGAGTGTATGAAGTCCCTTTTCAGGGGATAGTCTGCCGATGAACAAGCCACCACTACGCTGTTGCCAGTCTGGCCGCTGATCGACTTCGACAAAGTTAGGCTTGATGCGTAGCTTATCGAATGGCAGCCCGCCCGCGAGGAATTTGTCCCGGCATAGCTGGTTCAGCACGATATAGCGAGCCACTTCCGTGCGCCAGGTACCGCGCAGCCGATGCATCAGAATCATGGCGGCGGTAATCGACGATTGCGAAAAGGAATCCCGGTAACAACGATGAATGACAGCGCGCCAAGGGAAATGTCCGATGCAGGCTTCGCACGAGTCTCCGTTTCGGAGCAACATCGCCTGGGGGCACAACAGCCTGAAGTTATGCAGGGTCTGAACAACCGGTATGTTGAGCTGATGGGCCACCGCATATAGCGACGGTGAAATGATCGGGAAGGTGTTGTGGGCGTGGATCAGGTCGGGTCCAAATGCTTCGTGTATTTGCCGGATATCTACTTCGGTTTGCCGCGACCACAGCACGCCAATGAGCGCGTCCCGCTTCTTCATTGATGCAAGCTCGCGGTTGTCGCGCGTGTAGAGCAGTACCTGATGCCCATGCCGGCGCAGCAGCGCCACCTCGGCATCGACTACCGTATCTTCACCCCCGCGGTAGTGATAACGATTGTGCACGACAAGAATTTTCATGGGCTGATCTTAGGCGAGCCGCTGCGCTCAGTGACGACCTGGCTCAAGCGAGTCGGCTATCATCGTCCACATGACCGATACGATCGAAGCCTCTCTAACGATCATCAATAGGAGATGAAGAATGAATCCATTCGCGCTCGACGAAAAACGCGTGCTGTTGACGCAGGCGAACGACTTCATGGGCCCGGCTCTGGGGCAGGTATTCAGCGAGTTGGGGGCCGAGGTGATCGCCGATAACAGCGCGCTGGACCACCCCGCACGCCCCGACGCGCTGATCAAAGAGGTAGGGCGGGTGGATGTGCTGCTGGCCAATCTTGGCATTCCCGCGCCCTCCACGCCGGCTGCCGATGTCACCGAAGACGAATGGCGTTCCGCATTCGCTCATATGGTCGACCCCTTGCAGCGTCTAGTGAGCGCCGTGCTGCCTCAGATGATCGCGCGCGGCTCGGGGAAAATCATTCTGATCGGCAGCGCGTCGGCGTTGCGCGGCATTCGCCGTGCCTCGACCTACAGCGCCGCACGCGGCGCGCAGCTAGCGTACATCCAGTCCGTCGGCGTAGAGCTCGCGGCAAAGAACGTGCAGGTCAATGCGATTGCCCAAAACTACGTGGACAACCCGACGTATTTTCCGCCTGAGGTTCAGGCCAATCCGGTATTTCAGGAAAAGCTCAAGCGCGAAGTGCCGCTGGGCCGATTGGTTTCGGCGCGCGAAGATGCCTTGTTCGCCGCATATCTGGCGAGTTCTGCCGCCGATTGTTTTGTCGGACAAGTGTTTCCCGTGTGCGGTGGTTGGGTGCCGCGCTAAGTGTACCTGGTCCAAATAAAACGCGCATAATTTGTATTATGTAAAACCATGGAAATCGCCATTGAAGCGAAGGCCGAGACCGAAGGCCGATGGAAAACACCCGGCCCCCGCGTCACTGCCCAATTGACTGTGGATGACTGACTGCGCCGGACTGAGGAACTTTGGGCTCGCACAGACATGGAGCGCTTCAGCCGCTCACGTCCAATCATTTGATCGCCAGCGCCTTGATCGTGCCGCCCGCCCGTTTGGGCAGTGACAACGAGAGCACACCATTTTCATACCGGGCTTCCGCACCCTTATCATCGATATCCTGTGGCAGGCTGAAACTACGATATTGCTCGCCTGCGTAGCGCTCCCGGCGGACAAGTTTGCCTTCCTGCTTTTCTTCTTTTTCTTCTGCCGTCTGGGCACGGATCGTTACTTGATTGCCCTCGATCGACACCTGAATATCTTCTTTTTTGACACCTGGAATATCGGCCTTGATGTCATACGCCTGATCGGATTCCTGCACATCCAGCCGGATACTGGGCTCAGCCTCGAAGCCTCGCAAGGAGGGCATCAGCGAGAATTCACGCATCGCCTCCTCGAAATTGCGGAAAGGATCCATACGAAGCGGATCGAAACGGGCCAGATCGCTGAACGGTGAGAGGCGGGTCAGTTGGCGTGCCATGAAAATCTCCTTTAAAAGTAGTCCATTAAATCAGTACATCAGTGCATCAGTACAGATCATTTTCGAAGGCGCCCTTCAGTCGTGATCTGCTCCGTCATCAGACACGCCAGCATCGACAACTCTCCCGCGAGCACGTTGAGCAAATCGTCCGAGGTGACCATGCCGAACAAACCCCCTGCCCGATTGACTACCGGCAGCCGGCGCACTCGTTTACCGCGCATGATGCCCAGCGCCTCGGCCAGACTGGCATCTTCCTGCACGGTGGTCAACGGGGTTGACATTAGGTCCGACGCAGTGAACAGCCGGGCTTCGATGTCCAGCGCAATCGTCTCGACCAAAATGTCTCGGTCGGTGACGATACCTATCGGTATGCGCTGCTCTTGCTGTTGCACGCCAATCACCACGACGTCGCCCACATGATGCCGGCGCATGAGTGCAGCAACTTCCCCAATGGGCGCGTCGGGGTCGCAGCAGATCACGTTTCTGTTGCAGTAGTCCCTGATGAACAT
>JBEDGK010000184.1:0-3475 GCA_041174665.1 Pseudomonadota bacterium | reverse complement strand
AGCCAGAACGAGGGGACATTTTTCTTACTGAAGTTGGCTTTGTACTTGAAAAAGAACATGGCAAGGAAAACATGGTTATGCCTTCTTTTGATCGACATCATGAGCTTTTTTGTCGTGGAATATCTGCTCAGTTTTGTCGATTTTTACGTGATCCGGAAAAGGAAATGGCTGAGCTTGTTGTGGTCAGAGCAGAAAGAAGAGATCTGCTCAATAAAATTTTTGAATTTCTAATGAACGCCATACCTCCTGCGAAAGCCACTGAAGCTCGTCAAAAACTGAACAAGCGGAACAGTGAATTTCATGCGGCAGATACACATTTCAAGGTCAATTTAATTTTCGATTATCTAGACTACTGCGATCCTGCTAAGAAAGAACGACTGGAACGCAGACTAGACGCTCATGCCGATGCTGTAAAGAAAGAAGACGCAGCCCTTTATGCTGCCGCAATGTCGCGAGAACTAACCTACTTTAATCAAATTACTGAAGCATTAAGCCACTTGAAACCTGGGGCAAGGCTATACTATCTTTTAGGAGGCGCGCACTTCAGAGGACTCAATACTGAACTCAATAAAATTGATACCTTCTTTGTAGACATCGCGACTCCTGGCCAAAAAGACGAGTTCTGATTGTTTATTCGATACACAACCTCCGAATATTTTGCCAGCTAATCGGCTTGCGGGTGTAGTTCAATGGCAGAACGGCAGCTTCCCAAGCTGCATACGAGGGTTCGATTCCCTTCACCCGCTCCACGACCCTTGAGAAGCACTGCTTAAATAAAACCAAAAAAATTTTCAGCTGAATTAATTGCCTCAAGCCTTTGATTTTGCTGGCGCCCGCACCGCCTAGCTACGCTCGCCCGCTATAAAACGCCGATTTAGTTGGCGTCCCTTCAGGCTGTGACATAATCCGCGCTCCGCGCCCGACAAGGGTCACCCGATCCAGCGCAGCGATTTCAGCATGGCAAACCAAGCCCCCGACCCTACCCGGCAAATGCTCTATGACCCGACCGAGCGCCGGATCCGCAGCTTTGTCACGCGTGCTGGCCGGTTGTCGGTCGCGCAAGCGCGCGCACTGGAGCAGCTGGGGCCGAGGTTTTGTCTGCCTTATCAGAAATCAGTGCTGGATATCGACGCATCATTCGGCCGCACTGCTCCCGCCATTCTGGAAATCGGCACGGGCATGGGGGATGCAACAGCACATATCGCCGCCCTGCTGCCGGAGAAAAATTTCATTGGCGTGGAAGTACATACGCCCGGCATCGGCAGCTTGCTGAAACTGATTGGCGAAAAATCAATCGCTAATTTACGGCTGATTCAGCATGACGCAGTCGAGGTGGTCACCCACATGCTGGCCCCTGATGCGCTATCAGGCGTCCATGTCTTTTTCCCGGATCCTTGGCACAAGGCGCGGCACAACAAACGCCGGCTGATACAAAGCCCTTTCGTGCAGCTTCTAGTGTCCCGTATCACGCCAGGCGGATATCTTCATTGTGCGACCGATTGGGAAGACTACGCTGTACAGATGCTGGAGGTGCTGAGCGCTGAGCAGCAACTGAAAAATACGACCAATGGTTTCGCTTCTCGACCGGATTATCGCCCGCTCACCAAATTCGAGAACCGTGGCATCCAACTGGGTCACGGCGTCTGGGATCTGGTGTTCACTCGACGTTAACACTCTCCATTTTTACGCCGCCTGCAGCTCGCTGATCAGGCGAATGATTTCGGCGCCGTAGCTTTCCAGCTTTTTCTCACCCACACCGGATACCTGGCGCAAATCTTCCAGCGAAATGGGCATGGCCCGGGCGATTTCACGCAGCGTTGCGTCATGAAAAATCACATATGCCGGTACGTTGTGCGTACGCGCAGTGTCCATCCTCCACCATTTCAAACGCTCGAACAGCGCTTGCTGCACAGAAGAGAGGCTAGCCTCTGTATAACTACCAGGTGCTGTCGGTGACCGTCGCTGACGAACTGGTTTCTGGTAGCGGCGCAGTGTCAATACTGTCTCTCCGCGCAACACAGTTCGTGCGGCTTCGGTCAGACGCAGAGATCCATACTGCTCATGATCGACATCGACCAGTCCCTGCGCCAAGGTTTGCCGCAAGATAGCCCGCCACTCTGCTTCGCTGCGGTCAGCGCCTATCCCGAAGGTTGACAGCGACTGATGCTGCCACTGCCTGACCCGTACCGAGTCCACACCGCGCAAAACCTCCAGCACATGGACAGCGCCAAAGCGCTGACCAACCCGATAGATCGTTGAAAGCAGCTTTTGCGCGGCTTCGGTCGCATCGAAGGACGACGGCGGATTCAGGCAAGTGTCGCAGTTGCCGCAAGGCCCAGACAACTGGCCGAAGTACTGCAACAGATGAACACGCCGGCAGCTGGCGGTCTCGCACAGGCCGAGCATCGCCTCCAGCCTGGCAGACTGCATGCGCTTGTAGGCGAGATCGGCTTCCGATTCATCGATCATCCGGCGCTGCTGTACGACATCCTGCAAGCCGTAAGCCATCCACGCATCGGCTGGCTGACCATCACGCCCAGCGCGACCGGTTTCTTGATAATAACCTTCGATACTCTTTGGCAGATCGAGGTGGGCAACAAAGCGCACATCGGGCTTGTCGATACCCATGCCAAAGGCAATCGTTGCCACCATGACTAATCCATCCTCGCGCAGAAAGCGTGATTGATGCGCCGCCCGCGTTACCGTGTCCATACCGGCGTGATACGCCAGCGCCTGCACGCCGTGCTCGTTCAGAAACTCTGCAGTCTCTTCAACTTTTTTTCGGGACAGACAGTACACAATGCCTGCTTCACCAGCATGCTCCTCACGAATGAAATCCAGCAGCTGGCGCCGCACTTGATCTTTCTCGACGATCTGGTAGCGGATATTGGGCCGATCAAACGACGCAACAAACTGGCGCGCCGCCTGAAGCTGCAGCCTTTCAATAATCTCTTGCCGAGTTTCAGCGTCTGCAGTGGCAGTGAGCGCTATGCGCGGCACCTGCGGATAGCGTTCGTGCAGCACGGACAGCCGAATGTACTCCGGACGAAAATCATGGCCCCACTGCGATACGCAATGTGCCTCGTCGATGGCAAACAGCGCGATCTGGACTTCATCGAGCATCTCCAGGCAGCGCGAAGTCAGCAGACGCTCAGGCGCGATGTAGAGCAAGTCCAGCTCACCACGGCGCAACGCACGCTCGGTGCGCATGGCTTCATCAAAGCTTTGGGAGGAATTCAGGAAAGCGGCGCGCACGCCCAGTTCGGCCAGTGCATCGACCTGATCTTGCATCAGCGCGATCAGGGGTGAGACGATGATACCGCATCCGGGCCGCAACAACGAAGGTATCTGATAGCAGAGCGACTTGCCGCCGCCCGTAGGCATGAGTACTAGCGCATCCTGACCCCCGGTGACCAGTTCAACGATCTCGGCCTGGTCGCCACGAAATGCTGGATAGCCAAAGACTGTCTGCAGT
>JBEDGK010000183.1:0-6893 GCA_041174665.1 Pseudomonadota bacterium | reverse complement strand
TGGGCAAAAAGGGTGTGGTCTCGGAAATTTTCAGCAAAGCGAGGTCGGCTTCTTTATTGTGCTTGACTAGATCTGCAGACACAGCACGCCCATCCGGCAACACGACAGCGACTTTGCGATTTTCCACTGCATGATATGCGGTGACCAAGTGACCCTGCTGAGATATAAAAAATCCCGTGGCATTACTACCCAAGAAAAAAGCTTCCGCCGAGGCGAGCACCGGCATCGCCATGAGCGCAGCGACTGATAAAACCGCCACCAAGGCGTCGATGATGTTCCGGGCCATAGCGCTGCTAGTCATGGCGCTTTTGCGCTCCAAGTGAGTGCGGCATACCCGTTCGAAGCCTGGGGCGTGTGGTGCGATGGGCTGCGGGTACAGGCGGCGCGACTGTTCTGAGCTTGGTTTGTGCATGGGGTACCCGGAGGGAGATGTGAGCGCAGGATTTTGCTCGGATTGAATCACTGCGATCATCTTGCCATACCCTTCGATGCCTTGTCCTGAGGTGCCCGGTGCTGCCCGATGGCGAGCTAACGCGAGAAGTGCTGTTTCATATCCAAGGTATTGCCGAGATGGCAAATTTGCATCGATTTGCATAGTCATCTGCAGCGTTTGTCAGTAAGGTCGCGTTGAAGCAGTGACGGCCTTTGCGGATATCGCTATCGGCCTGACCCACACCATCAGAAACAAAGGCAACGCTATGGACGAACTGGCAGAAGCAGAAACAAAAACACCAAGCGACGTAGCCCGCGCGATCAATCCCTCGGACCGGCATAAGCTGGTGGCCGATATATCGGTATTCCACTACAAGCGCCTGAGGATGGTGGCCTCAGAGCGTGGCATACCCGTGGGTGCGCTACTGGAAGAGCTGATCGACAGAATGTGGACTTATCGCAGTGGGTAAGTTGCTGCGTATCTCGAAGGAGACGATGATGCGGGTCTTGGTCGGCTGTCTGGTATGGCTTTGCTGCGTTTCTGCATGGCCGAACACGGAGGGTCGAACAGACGTGGCCCGACCTCTGAACAGCGAGCTGAGGCCTTCGACCAAGCGCAGCCCAGCGTATTTGTCGCAGGTAGGTGGGCATATCAAACGCTTTATCGTTTACGTCGCCAAGAATGGCGAAGAGCGAGCGCTCAATCCGATGGCTCGCTTCAACATCAAATTGTCACCTGCCGGCGAGGTGCAGTCGGTTCGGCTGATACAGACCAGCGGTTTCAAGAACTGGGACCTTACTGCTGCCCGGGCCATCGAGAAAAGCAGTCCGCTACCCTTGCCTGAAGAGGGCGGGCCACCCGAAGAGATCGAGCTGTTGATACAGCCGAAAGATGACCGGTGACCCTCGTTTGCAGAGATTCAGTGAGATTTTTCAGTGACGTAGTCCATCACTGCCAGCAGCACTCCGGAGGCAACGAAGGTGCCGTGAAGGATTAGCAGCCACATTAGATTTTCTTTGTTGATGCTGTCGATCGCCATGAAGGATTTGAGCAGGTGAATACCCGAGATTGCAACGATGGATGCGATCAGTTTCAGTTTCAGACCGCTGAAATCAACCGTTCCCATCCAGTCGGGCCTGTCCTCGTGAGAAGCAATATCGATCTTGGAGACAAAATTCTCGTAGCCTGAGAAAATCACCATCAGCACCAGATTGCCCGCGAGCGAGAGATCGATCAGCGACAACACCCAGAGGATGACCTCTGATTCTTGCGCCGAGGCTGCCAGCGGAAAAAAATGGACCAGTTCCTGAAGGAACTTGAACATCAACACGGCAAGGCTGCCGATCAACCCCAAATAGAATGGCGCCATCAGCCAGCGTGATCCGAAGATCACCCGTTCCAGTGGGCTTTCCAGTCTTTTCAATTTGCGCTCGACGACATCAATCTGTTTGTCTATGGGCATAGGATCTCGCGTTCAGTGGGAGCAGGGTTCGCAGTGGCGGCGCCGCGTTATAAACAGACCTGACGAGCGCCATAGGGCACGCCCTGGGTCCAGCTATTCACATATTCGGTAATCGATACTGTGCCCGTGCTGTTCATCTCATCGTCAAAATATTCGAACAGCAGGCCGTCTGGCGCGGTCATGGACAGTAACACCGTTCCACCCTGCTCGCCTCCGCGCTCTATGTGTGGGAGCGCGTCTGCTGAAGCCAGTGCGTAGTCGCCTTTTTTACGGTGTATGTGACGGATATGGCCCTCGGCGTCCATCTCTTCGAGTATCTGCTCACCCTCTAATACGAGCGTCGCTGTGGAGGCGATATGCCTGTGCCGGCGGCAGTGGCCGCCTTTGCCGTATCGGAGCAGCATGTCAAGTCGGCCGGTGGCGTGGTCATAACCCAGAAGGCTGTACTCGAAATCCACCAGAAAGGCTTTGCAGGCAGGGTCGGTGACCCGGCGCCATTCGACAGAGTTCAGATCAAATCGACCAGAGATACCGGGCATAGCAATACTCTCCTGTGAGAAAAGAGCCAGTGATTGTTGGGTGCATGAAGCGCTATTTTAACGTTGTGAAGCATAATCCTCTTAATGAGCAAGCATATTTCCGAAACTCCAGCCACGCAATTCCTATCGCAGCGAAAGATCAGCTTTGGCCGACATCCTTACGAGTATGTTGATCACGGTGGCACCGCAGAGTCATCCCGCCAGCTTGGTGTGGTTGAGCATGCGGTGATCAAGACGCTGGTGATGAAAGACGAGCAAAAAAAACCGCTGATCGTTCTGATGCACGGGGATCGCAAGGTATCGACCAAAAATCTCGCGCGTCAAATTTCACGCAAGCAGATCGAGCCTTGCGCGCCGGACGAGGCGCACCGTCATACCGGCTACCTGGTCGGAGGCACCTCACCCTTCGGGACGCGGAAAACTCTGCCCGTCTATGTCGAGGCCTCGATACTGGATCTACCAGTCATTTACATCAATGGCGGCCGCAGAGGTTTTCTGGTGAGTCTGGCGCCGCAGTTGCTGACCGAGCTGCTGGGGGCGCAGACAGTGCATTGTGCGCTGGAAGACTGAGTATCTTTCTCGTCAGGCCAGCTCGTTATAGAGAACGCCCTTGAGGTTCTCGATCGAATGCGCAACCCGCAGCACGGATTCAGCCGGAATTTGTCGCACCAGCTCGCCCGTGTTTTTGTCGGTGACGGCAACGACGGCGGTGTTGAGCCGGCGATCAAGTGCGAATGTGAGATTACGGTTGCGGGACTGCATTTGCGCATTGAGCTGCTCAACCACGTCCATAAAGGCTCGCGTGACGCGCTCAGCGTCATTCGGTGCCAGCGGGCCTATCGGCGGTGTCGGCGCGCTGCGATTCGGTGTGGGCGTGATCACACGCTCGGCAGGCACTTGGGGCCTGGCCGGGCCGGTGGCGGGTGCGTAGGGTGTGGGACCAGCATGAATAATCATTTTGACAATCCTGTCAGATCCATTCAGGCACGTCTTATGATAAACGATTACCAAACCGAGGCGCGGATAGGTAATCGATATAATCCGGCACAACTCAACGACACTGGGCTGGGAGCCCTCATGATTACCATGACCCGTTTTCTCATTGTCTCGCTACTGATTTGCTCGATGCCCGCTCGCGCGGGTTGGGAGCAAGTCATCAAAAATCCGCGCGGTGATGTGTACTACCTTGATAACGAGATCCTTCAAAAGGGCACCGTTCATCAGGTATGGAGTCTGGTCGATCTGATCGAGCCCATTGAAAAAAGCGCGTCGGTGAAGCGGCTCTACGAGGCCGATTGCGTGAAGGGAAAGCTCCGCGTTGTGCAGAAGTTGGTTTACTCGGGCAAGGGCGGTCAGGGCACCGTGCTATCGACCGATAAAAAACCTGGTCGCTGGGTATATCCCGATCCAGCATCGGTCAATGAGGAATTAATACTTCGAATCTGCTTCGGCGGGACTGGCGCTAAGGCTGGTTCTAAGAAGGAAATTCATTCGGATTCCAGCCGCATGCCGAACCCAACGCCAGAAAAATAGACCTGAGCTGTCGAGCCTGGGCTCATTGGGGTGAGAGTGATCTGATCGCAAGGTCTTGCTTAATCAGCACCTCTGCAAGGTTCAAGCACGGAAGGCTATTTTCATAGCTGAAAGCAGCCGGTACGGATAATTCAAAATATGACAACTACGACCTTGATATTGCAGGCAAATTTGCCCTCGAGGCCATATAGACAATGCACATGAACTGTGCAAGAGTCCGATACAGATTCCACCAAGAGGGAAGCGATGTTGGGCGATATTCTCAAGAAGCGGCGTGAAGAGCTAGGGCTCGAAGTCCAGGACATCGCGCGTGTGACGGGGATGCCGCCCAAGCAAGTGATCGCTCTCGAGGCCGATAACCTTGCGTATTTCGTAGGCGGCAAGCTAGAAATCGAGCGGCTCACCAAGCTCTATGCAAAGAAGTTGAACATGCCGCTGGATGCCGCATTCTCCATTGATGCGTCTCAGCAGATAAAATCACTGGACCTCAGAAATACCGATGTTGCCATACCTGCGTTTCTTATTTCCGGCCAGAGCCAGGAATCTAAGGCGACCAAGAAGCCTCGCGCCACCCACGAGCTGAAAAAAGCCGACACCTGATCTGCCCGCATGCCGCCGGTCGCAAGACCCATCGTTGCGCACCTTAAAAATACAATAATCACAAATCGCCCATGCGCCGGATGTATCCTTCCCATCATTTTTTCCTGTTTTGCACAGTTGACTGCGTCGCGAGATTCGGGGCCCTCCAAAGTTAGGTATCCTTGTAGCTTAGTCATTAACTTGCCGTGCCGCGCCAAGCCGGGCTGACGCCAATGGATCCGAGAGAAATCGCCAGAAAGCTGGGAATCTTGTCAATCGAAGAACGGGTACAGATCATCCAGTGCCTGCTGGAGGTTGGTTCAGAGGGGCTTGAGATGCCAGATATCGCGGTCAAGACGGGTTTGGGAGCGCCCGCGATCGTCAAACAGATCGAGGCGCTGATGGGTGCGGAAATGGTCTCGTTCAAGACCCGGGACAACAACAAGGTCTATCTGGTCAACGAGCGCGCGCTGAGGGAAGTGTTCGACTTCATGTTTAAAGATTACGCGCCCCGATCCGCCTGATGGTTTTCAGTGAACCTTTGGAGTGAGCCTTGACAGCCCTACTCGGTATTTTCAAAAAGCTATCAATAGTCTCTGCACTGGTTGTGGGCTGGCTGGTCGTGCTGCTGATGTTCGTCGGCTGGTTGATCTTTGCCTATGACCAGGCCGAAGCGATGGGCTTCATCGACTATGTGAAGTTCAGCGTTGGGGTGGTGAACAAACCCCTTGATGCGCTGGACATCGGCTCAGTATTGCGGCTGGTGTTTGCGGCCATCTCCGCGGTCTTTGCGTTGATATTGACGGTGTTCACTATCCCGATGTTCGTGTTTGTCTATGCGAATCTCGGCTACGGCAAGCTGATCGAGCGGCTGAATCGACCGAAGGAGACCCCTGAGGGCGAAGCAGGCGCTGCCGGCACGTCTGCCGGTTCCTGATTCGTTTTTCACCTTTTCCCTGTTTGACGGATCAAGTTTCGCCTCGGGCTGCCGATAATTAGGGCAGCCCCTGTTTCGCCTGCTGCGATCAGGACCGGCAAGAAACAGGAGCCAGATCATGCTGCCCGTCGACATCGAAATTCGCCTCACGATTTTTTCCTTCGCAATGGTGACCGTCGTGCTTTTCCTCGTGATGGGTTAAAGAGACGCGGAACTGTCACACATCGGTCACTGGCACTCCTGGGCCAGCTTCTCCGCAGCTCTGCGTGCGCGCACCCGAGCCTTGTGCTCTTCCTTCAGCGTCGCATCCCGCAAATCTTCCTCACGCCACCGAAGTTGCAGCGACAACGACCGGCACTTACGTTCACGTGCAGCCGCTCCGCGTGCCGCCAGATCGCGTATCTGCTGGTCTTGCCTCTCGCGCTGCTCGCGCAGCCGCTGAAGGCGGGCGATTTCGGCTTTTTCGCGATGAAGCGAGTCTTCCGAGGTACCGCTTCTCGACGCGGTAGCCACGGGCAGCGTCATAGACTCGCTGCCGCAAGGGCGATCCGTGTAGGTCAGTGCGCCATCGATCGTGCACTTGTAGGCAGCGTGCACGGGAACGAAGCACGCAAGCAGCAGGAGTGGAATCAAGCGATTAAAAAAAAATGCAGCAGACGCAGCCAGATGCTTGGCTGATACAGCAGATGTCATGATCTCCTCGCGACAGAATGGGTCTGCCGCGTGTGCGCTCAGACCACTTTTCCTGGATTCATCAGGTTCAGCGGATCCAGTGCCCGCTTGATGGCTTCCATCATGGCCATTTCTGTCCCGGATTTGTAGCGGCGGATTTCTTCACGCTTGAGCGCACCCAGTCCGTGTTCGGCTGAGATCGATCCGCCATAGTGATGCACATTATCGTGCACTCGGAGGTTGATCGCATCCTGCTGTTGTAGGAAGGCCTCGTGTGTTTCACCCGGCGGTGCTGAGACGTTGTAATGCAAATTGCCATCGCCGAGATGTCCGAAGGTCACCATTCTGCAACCCGGGAAATCTTTTTGTAGCAAGGCATCCGTCTGGTCAATAAATTCGCCGATGCGTGACACTGGCAGTGAGATATCGTGCTTGATGTTCAGCCCTTCGGCGGCCTGCGCCATCGAGATATGTTCGCGCAAAGCCCATAGCTGCTGCGATTGCGACAGCGAACTGGCGACCACCGCATCGGTAATCAGTGCTTTTTCCATGCCCGCTTGCGAGATGGCTTCCAGCATCTTCATCGCATGCGCTTCCGATTCGCTGTCAGACAGTTCCATCAGCACATACTGCGGATGTCGTGAGGCGAAGGGAAGGCGCCGCTCAGGAAAATGTTTTTCCACCAATTGCAGGCAAAAGTCTGACATCAGCTCGAAGCCGGTCAAGCTGGCATCGCAT
>JBEDGK010000182.1:0-6002 GCA_041174665.1 Pseudomonadota bacterium | reverse complement strand
CGGGATTAAGGAACATGATGGTCGAGATGTTCTCGTAAATCAGTTCGTGCGCGGGATCGCCAAAGATGCGCTCGACGGCGTAGCGGCCTTCCAGTTCGCCGACGTTGACCAATGAAATATCGGCAGTGAAGTCACCCACGGCATAGATATTCGGCACGCTCGTCTGGGTATCCTGATCAATGCAGTAGCCGCGCTCGTTGAGTTTGACACCCGCATTCTCCAGCCCAAGGTTCTCGGTATTGGCTACCCGGCCAACAGAGACCAGCGCGTGATCGACAGTATGCGTCTCGCGCCGCCCGTCCTTGTAATTCAGTACGTATTCGACACGCCCGTCGACGGTCTTCATGGACTCCAGCGATGAGCCGCGATGAATGACCACGCCATGCTTTTCAAGATTGGCCGCCAGTGCATGAGAGATGTCTTCATCTTCGAAGGGCAGGATGCGCTCTTCCTTGTCGATCAGGTAGACCTTGGTGCGGCCATAATTGGAAAAGATAGTCGCGAATTCACAGCCGATCACGCCGGCACCAAGAATGACGATACTTTTGGGGAAATCCGGCAGTGACGCAATACCATCGCTGGTGAGGATGATTTTTTCGTCGATAGGAATCTCGGGCAAATAGCGCGGACGGCTGCCGATGGCCAGCACGATGTGCTCGGCGTGGATGGTTTCCGTCTCTCCCTCGTTGAGTGCCACCTCGATCTCGTGCGCATTGAGCAGCTTGGCATGTCCCTGGAATTCCTCCAGCTGATCTTTTCGCCGGAAATAATTAACTTGCTCGCGCAGCTGCACATGCTTGCTGGCCACCGCACGATGCATTTCATTGATCACAGCGGCGTAGCTGAGCTCGCAATCATGGACGGTGTAACCGTAGCCGGTATGACGCGTCTGCTTGTACAGCTCGGACATTTCCCACAAGGTCTTGGACGACAGCGCTCCATTGAAGATCCCGGCGCCACCCAGCTTGCCGCGCTCGATCAGCGCCACCCGCTTGCCAAAATCCAGTCCACGCATGGCCGCTGCGAAACCCGACGGGCCGCCACCGATGACGGCAAGATCAAAGCGCTTCATAGTGTCTCCTGAGGTCGTGTACCCCACCTCTGCGATTGCTTCGGGGTGGTTATTCCCTGGATGGCCGACCGCGGTCGATCTGCTCCCAGATCGCGCGATCCATGTCGGTTGAGTGCCCCGGCCGCTGCAGTTGCTGGCTGATGTACGCATTGTCCGCAACGGCGGCCAGCTCGCGCAGGCGCGATACCAGCATACGGTACTGGGCGAGCGCAAATTCGGGATTGCTGGCCGCGAGCGACAGCGCCTCATATTCGCCGCGCGGTGTCTCGATCATGTCGTCCGCTGACTCGATCTGCCGGATCAATTCCTGAATCTCGGCATGCGTGAGGTGATGATGCTTGGCGTTGGCGATGAACTCTTCCCGCGCCTGATCGGTGAAGTCCACCGCGCGCGCCATCGCCAGAAGCTCACTCTTGAGTCGCTCGCGGTTGGTTCGCAGCTGATCGGTAAAACCGGAGGCCATGATCGCGGCCGGTATGGCAAAGATACCGATGCCGAGCAAGGACAGGATCACCGTGATCACTCGCCCGCCGGGCGTCACGGGCGAAATGTCTCCGTACCCGACCGACGCTAGCGTGATCACGGCCCAGTAGATCGATTGCGGTATGTTTTCAAACTTGTCTGGTTGCGCATCACGCTCGAGCAGATAGCCAAAGGCGGCCATCATGAACACCAACAGAGCGATCATGAACATCGCAGCCATCAGTACGGGGATTTCTTTGCGAATCACGGCGAACATGGTGTCGCTGGCGCTGGAGTAGCGGCCGAGTTTCAGCAACCGGACCATACGAACGATACGCAGAAAACGCAGATCCAGCGTGCCGCCAAATACCAGTTCGAGCATGAACGGCAGAATGGCCGCGAGATCCAGCAACCCGGAAGGCGATTTGAAGAATCGCCAGCGCTCCATCAGGGAACCTTGCTCGGGATGTTGCTCCGGATAGGCATACACGCGCAGCGCGTACTCGATGGCGAACACCCCAAAAGAAATCACGTCGAGCATGGCAAAGTGCTGCGCAAAGTGCATATTGATGCTCTCGACAGATTCCAGCACAATCGACAGCACCGAAGCCACGATCCAGAAAATCAGGAACAGCTCGATGGCCTCGTTAAGCCGACCACCATACTCACTGGGGAACAGCAGCGCGTGCACTTTCTGGCGCAGGGTGCGACCACGGTTGAGCTCCACGAATTCCCGCCCGCCCTCGATAAAGACCTGAGTAATCTTGAGTATCCTCAGCATCCTCAGCACCCGCAGCACACGGGTATCGATGACCAACAGCAGGCCAACGAAGAAAGGAAATATCGCCAGCAGATCGATGATGCCCAGCCAGCTCGTCACGTAGGCCAGCCGTGGTGAACCTCGGGATGCGAACTCCGGATCTTCCGGCGCCAAATACAGGCGCAGCAGATATTCAAGGGTGAAGACCGCCACCGAGAACATGTCGAACGCATGAAACGCATCACGATGCTCGGCATAAATGGCAGGTGCCGATTCGAGCAGCAGCGCGAACAGGTTCAGCAAGATCAGGATCAGGATGAATCGATTGATCGATGCGCGCGCTCCGGATTCCGAGCGCTCGTCGAGCAGCAATTCATACAGCCGCCGGCGAAAGCTGATCACCGCCGGCGTTGAAGGGTCTGCGTGCATGGAGTTTGGCCGCTGTCAGCGGCGAGAGAAAAAAGTCATTGAAAGGGCCTGGCAGCTATGGCTGAACGCGAAACTTCGGGATGAGTGTATCCGTACAAATTCAGGATTGGCAATCACTCAAGCCGGATTTCTCGATTCTTCAATTATCAAAATAAAAAAAGAAGTGTCTTGTCACTCAATTATCGAAGATTTATTTCAAGATCGGCAAAACTTTGGGGTGATTCCCTTGCTTGCAACGATATAATTGCGGCTTGGTGCCGCTCTGCTTTGTCGGGGAGCCTTTGGCAAAACTAAAACAACGATCAGTCATCAAAGCTTTTTGATCAGACTCGCCACCATGATCCGAGGCCGGTCAGATCCGGTATTAATTATTATTCATGAAATCACTGCAGACCCGCGTTTACGATCTTCTTGAGGGTTCGGTACACAACAAGGCAGCCCGCTATTGCGAGATTTTCATTGCCTCAGTCGTGGTGCTGAATGTGCTGGCGATCATTCTCGAATCGGTTCATGAGCTGCACGAGGCTTATGCGACGTATTTCCATGTGTTTGATGTGGCTAGCGTGATGGTATTCACCGTCGAATATATCTTGCGAGTCTGGTCGTATGGTGTCAAATACCAGGCCGAGAACGGCGGCTCCTGGCGCGGGCGCAAAGAATACATATTTAGCTTTTACGGCTTTATTGATTTCTTCGGCACCTTGCCTTTTTATCTGCAACTGCTGTTCCCGGGCCTCGATCTGCGCTTCCTGCGACTGTTCAGGCTGATGCGTATTTTCAAGCTCTCGCGCTATAACAGCGCACTGACCGACCTGATCGAGGCGGTGCGTACCGAGCGTGATTCGTTCACATCGGCGCTGTTCCTGTTGCTGATCTCCTGCCTGCTGTGCTCATCCCTGATCTATATCGCCGAGGGCCACCTTCAGCCTGAGATCTTCCCGTCGATCCCTGCGACGATGAAGTGGTATCTGTTGACCATTATCTCGGGCTGGGGCAATGTCGATCCGTTGTCAGCATTCGGCGTCCTGCTGATCGTGATGACCCAGGTGCTGGCCATTGCACTGGCTGCGATCCTCACCGGCGTAGTGGCGACGGCCTACACTACGCAGGTCGAGCGCCGCGAGGTGCTATATGAAACCCAGATCCGCGAGGCGCTCGCCGATGGTGTCGTGACCGAAGAAGAGCAGAGACAGCTCGAGATAATGAAAAAGCAATTTGGCATGAGCGATGAGCGGGTCGAGGCGATCGCCAGACAGGTTCGTGAAGAAAGGATGCAACAGGAGCAGAGTTCGCAGAAGCGGTTCGCCGCCTGAGCTGGTGCAGAACACCGATAAAAAAATGATTTGGCAGAGGCACGCCGATAAACCAGCTGGCCAGCGGGAGTCAGCACCGAAGGGGGAGTCACATGATTGAATTTTTCCAGCAACTGAACTGGATGGTGGTTGGACAAATCATCCTGATCGATATCCTGCTGGGCGGTGACAATGCGATCGTGATCGCGCTGGCCTGCCGTCACCTGCCGGAAGACCTGAGGATGAAAGGTATTGTGGGTGGTGCCATCGGCGCGATTGTTGCCCGCGTCGTGCTGATCGCGTTTGCAGTCACTCTGCTCAACCTTCCTTACCTTAAACTGATCGGCGGCTTGCTGCTGCTGTGGATCGGTGTGAAGCTCTTGGTTGGTGAAGACGATGGCGACGAGGAGATCGATGGCGGCGATCGTCTGATGACCGCGATCAAAACGGTCATCATTGCCGACCTGGTGATGAGTATCGATAACGTGATCGCAGTGGCTGCCGCTGCCGAGCAGGCTCATGCCGATCACAAGATGTGGCTGGTGGCCTTCGGCATCATGATCAGTATCCCGGTGGTCATCTGGGGCAGTTCGGTGATTCTGAAGATCATGCACCGCGTGCCCTCGGTCATCACGATGGGTGCGGCCCTGCTCGGTTATCTGGGTGGATCGATGATCTCGAAAGACATCGTGGTGCATGCCGAAGCGGAGCGCCTGTTGCCGATGGATCTCCTGAGTCTGCATGATCTTGGCGTGCACCTGAGCCTGACCGGCACCCTGGGCGCACTGCTAGTCGTGGTTGCCGGATGGTGGCTTCAGCGTAGCGCCGGCAGCAAAACCAGCGATAAGCCGGCCGCAGCGGACTAAACCCTTCGCAGCGCCATGGCTTCCGATACCCATACCCACACCCCTCGGATGCTCTCAGGCTGGCGCCTGAGGTGGTACAACGTCATTTTTGAGGCGGACACCGTCGCAGGCAAACGCTTTGACCTGTTGCTGGTGTGGGCGATCGTCATCAGCCTCCTGGTGATCATGCTCGACAGCGTGCAGTCGATTCATGAGGCCCACGCCGAGTTGCTTGACGCGATCGAATGGTTCTTCACGATCGTGTTCACGCTAGAGTATCTTGCTCGCATTGCCTGTAGCCCGAATCCCTGGCGGTATGTCAAAAGCTTCCTCGGCGTAATCGATCTGTTGTCGATCCTGCCGAGCTTTGTTGCGCTGTTCATTCCCGAGGCCTATGTGCTGCTCGATGTGCGCATACTGCGGCTTTTGCGGATTTTCCGGATCCTGAAGATGTCCGGCTATGTGGAGGAATATCAGTGGCTGCTGCTGGCAGTCGCCGACAGCCGCCGCAAGATCGGCGTCTTCTTGTCGATCATCATGACGCTGGTGGTTATCCTCGGCACGGCGCTGTATGTGGCCGAAGGTCCGGAAAATGGTTTTACCAGCGTACCGACCTCGATCTACTGGGCGATCTCCACCGTGACAACGGTGGGCTTTGGGGATATCACACCCAAGACGGATATCGGACGCTTCATTGCCTCGGTGATGATGATGTTCGGCTGGGGGATTCTCGCGGTACCGACCGGTATCGTGTCCGCCGAAATGATCGCGCAGCAGGCCGTCAAAAAAACCCTGACCGAATCGACGACGCGTACCTGCCATAGCTGCATGACCGAAGGTCACAGCGCCAATGCAGATTTCTGCATGCACTGCGGAGAGAAGCTGACCGAATATTTTGGTGAGGCGCCCAAACTGACACCAAAAATCGCCTTTGCAGCGGCAATGATCTACATGGTCAATGCGGATGGCAAAATTGAACCTCACGAAATCAGCCGGCTAGTCACGGCTTTGCGAAATGATCGCGATTTGCTGGAGATCGCAACGCGCTACACAAAATTTCAGGATGCCGAGAGCTTTCTCTCAAGCTGCCAGCAGCTCTTGGACGAGGAGCAGCGTTTGTCGGTGCTGGTGAACCTCTATGA
>JBEDGK010000181.1:0-16557 GCA_041174665.1 Pseudomonadota bacterium | reverse complement strand
ATTCGCACCTGAAAGGACTAGTGCTTGACCTGCGCAATGATCCGGGCGGAGTGCTGCCGGGTGCGATCGGCGTCTCGGCTGCTTTCCTGCCCAAGGACGTGTCTGTCGTCTCCACGAATGGTCAGCTGCCAGATTCCAAGGCGACCTACTATGCGCGTCGCGAGTACTATGCCAACCGCGTCGGTGGCGACCCGCTGTCGCGCGTGCCCGAGGCCGTCAAGAAGGTCAAGATGGTGGTGCTGGTGAACTCGGGCTCGGCGTCGGCCTCCGAGATCGTCGCCGGTGCACTCCAGGATTACAAGCGCGCAACCATCATGGGCACACAGACCTTCGGCAAGGGTTCAGTACAGACCATACGTCAGATCTCTGCTGACACCGCGGTCAAGCTGACCACCGCGCGCTACTACACGCCGAACGGCCGCTCGATCCAGGCCAAGGGCATCGTTCCCGATCTGCTGGTCGATGAGTACGCCGATGGCGATGGCCTGAACGGGCTGCGCCTGCGCGAGTCCGATCTTCAAAAGCACCTCTCGAATGACAAAGACAAGGATGCTGGCAACGGTGCGAACATCGTCGACGAACTGGAGGAGCAGAAGCGCCTCGCTGCGCTCGAGAAAAAGCGCAAGCCGCTCGAATACGGCAGCAAGGAAGACTTCCAGCTGACGCAGGCGCTCAATCATCTGAAAGGCCAGCCGGTGCAGTTGTCGAAGACGGCGAAAGTCGAAAGCAAAAAAGAATCGACCATCAACAGCCCGGATGGCAATGGCGAGAAGAAATAAACGCCCCTGAACACCACGACGGCCGCTTTCCTGCGGCCGTTTTTATTCCGACTTACACACACGCCGAATGAATGACCAGCAACTGCAGCGCTATTCGCGCCATATCCTGCTCGACGACATCGGCATCGACGGTCAGGAAAAACTGCTTGCGGCGCATGCGCTAGTGATCGGCGCTGGTGGACTAGGGTCGCCGGTCGCGCTGTATCTGGCCTCTGCCGGCATCGGCAAGATCACGCTGGTGGATCATGACGAGGTCGACCTGACCAACCTGCAGCGGCAGATCGTGCATGCCACGGCGCGCGTGGGACAGCCCAAAGTCGAGTCCGCAAAGCTGGCGCTGCAGGAGGTCAATCCCGAAGTGACCGTGATCGCGCTACACGAGCGCGCGGATGAAGCACGCTTGCAATCGTTGGTCTCAACGGCCACGGTCGTGCTCGATTGCACCGATAATTTCGCGACGCGTCATGCGATCAACCACGCATGCGTCGCAGCACGAGTGCCGCTGGTGTCCGGCGCGGCGATACGCATGGATGGACAGGTAGCGGTGTTCGATCCAAGGTCCGGCGAGACTGCCTGCTACGCGTGCCTGTTCCCGCCAGATCAGCAGTTTGAGGAGGTGGCCTGTTCAACCATGGGCGTGTTCGCACCGCTGGTCGGCATCATCGGCACGATGCAAGCCGCAGAAGCACTGAAGCTGGTGGGCGGCATCGGCGATTCGCTGGCCGACCGACTGCTGCTGCTGGACGCACGCAGCATGGAATGGACCAGCATTCGGACCAAGCGCAGTGTGGATTGCGCAGTGTGCGGAGAAAAATAAAAGCGGCCAACTCAGGCCGCCAGCAGGCTGAGCATCAGCGTCGCCCCCTCGGCCGGACGCTGCTGAAATCCGCTCTTGGCAAAACGGTGCCAGCGGCCGACCACGAAAGCCATCATGATGCCGGCACGCGCAACGCTCTCTGAATCCGGTATCGCGCCCTGTGTCGCGGCGAGCTTCCAGGCTTGGCGCAGAGCGAGTTCGACCCGCCCG
Organism: Pseudomonadota bacterium; assembly: GCA_041174665.1. Lineage (GTDB taxonomy): Bacteria > Pseudomonadota > Gammaproteobacteria > Burkholderiales > Burkholderiaceae_D > Pernthalerella. The sequence goes on along the minus strand of JBEDGK010000181.1, from coordinate 14,751 downwards.
ACGAACTGATTCATCCTCACCTGAAGGCGCTCGTCTTCATTGACCAGCGCGTCTCCGATCAATACCTTGGTCATGCCGGCATTTTGCTCGGCGAAATCGAGCAGCACGCTCGCGATGTTCAGTGCCTGAGCGCGGCCATTCTCTTCCTGGCCAGTAATCTGATTGATCAGGGTGAAGATGGTGGTCTCGATGAACTCGATCAGACCCTCATACATCTGCGCCTTGCTGGCGAAATGACGATACAGCGCCGCCTCGGACACCTCCAGCCGGGCGGCGAGCGCTGCCGTGGTGATCTTCTCGCCCCTGGGGCTTTCCAGCATCTGCGCGAGTGCTTGCAGTATTTGCAGCTTGCGCTCACCCGGTTTCATGTTGGCCATGGTCGTTCTCGGTCGAGCAATCGGTTTGGCTGCCCGGCCTGGTCGCGCGCCGGGAAAGGTAGAAGCTTGATGTAATGTAACCCAGACTAGGGCTGTCTTGCTAACCGGCGTGATGGTTCAGCGGTGAGCCAGCCGGGACAGCCGCCGGGGCAGCTGACTAAGAGATTTCACTCTGATATCCACGAAGGCCGGCCGGCCTGTGCTTGCAGCCAGATAACCCGTCAACCATACCGTCCGTAAGCCCAGCGACCGCGCCGACCTCAGGTTGTCCAGCGTGTCCTCGACCAGCACACAGCGCCGAGCCGACAAGCCCTCGCGCGCCAGCAGCTTGCGCAGCAAGAGCCGAGAGGGCTTAGGTCGCAATTGGCGGTGCACCACCATGGATTCGATGGGCAGATGATCGGCGAAGTGCCGGTGCAGCCCCAGATGACGCAGCACATGATGTGCATAGCTGGCCGGCGCATTGGTGAGCAGGATCTTGCGCCCGGGTAGGCGCTTGAGCATCCGCGCGGTGCCGCGCTCGGCGCGGATCATCGACGACAGATTCTCGAATTGGTGGGCATCGCGCAAAAAATCTTCCGAGCGCACTGCATGATGCCGCATCATGCCTAGCAGCGTGGCGCCATATCGCTGCCAGTAGGCGATGCGTACTGCGTTGACCGCGTCGGGATGCGAGGGCCGTGCCTCGGATTCGAGAACGTGCGCGATCAGCGCGTTCATATTGCGATTAATTGCCGGGAAAATCGCATGCGACGCATCGTGCAGCGTGTTGTCGAGGTCGAACAGCCAGACAAGATTCTTGGATGCGGCCATATCGTCAAAATCGGTTTGCGCTGCGTCCAGCAAGCGTAGCGAGCGGCTCGGTAGTGCGCCGAAAAGCGCCGTCGTGCGAATGAATGATGAGCCTCACAGGCGCAAGCGCGGGATGCTCTGCTGCTTGGCGGGCGGAGATCAGTGGGAGCGGATCATCGTGCCGAACGCCTGCTCGGTCAGCACCTCCAGCAGCAGCGAATGCTCGATTCGACCATCGATGATGTGTACGGTGTTGACCCCCGATTTTGCCGCATCCAGTGCAGACGAGATCTTGGGCAGCATGCCACCGGAGATCGTGCCGTCCTCGAACATCTCGTCGATCTCGCGCGCGGATAAATTAGTCAGCAGTTTGCCGTTTTTGTCCATGACGCCGGGGATATTGGTCATCATGATCAGCTTTTCAGCGCGCAGGATCTCGGCGATCTTGCCGGCGACCAGATCGGCATTGATATTGTAAGCCTGGCCATCTTCGCCGAATCCTATGGGCGAAATGATGGGGATGAACGCATCATCCTGCAGCGCCTTGACGACTGCCGGATTGATCGCTTCGATCTCGCCGACAAAACCGATGTCGAGGAACTCGCCGGGGTGTTCCTTGTCTGGCATCTGCATCTTGCGCGCGCGTATCAGTCCGCCATCTTTGCCCGTCAGGCCGACGGCCTGACCGCCGTAATGATTGATCAGCATGACGATGTCTTGCTGCACCTCACCACCCAGCACCCATTCGACGACTTCCATTGTCTCTTCATCGGTGATGCGCATGCCCTGCACGAAACTGCCTTGCTTGCCGATTTTTTTCAGTGCATTGTCGATCTGCGGGCCGCCGCCATGCACTACGACTGGATTCATGCCGACCAGTTTGAGCAGGATCACATCGCGCGCGAAACCATGTTTGAGGCGTTCTTCGGTCATGGCGTTACCGCCGTATTTGACGACGATGGTCTTGCCATGAAATTTGCGAATATACGGTAGCGCCTCGGCCAGAATTTCGGCCTTGATCTCGGGAGCGATAGTGGTGATGGACATTACGGTGAGGGCAGCGGAGCGGAAGTAAGAACAGCAGACAGAGGAATTTTACAGCCAAATGCGTCTGCTTCTCCGCTTTGATCTCTTGCAAGTGCATTTGCTTTTCGCGGCAGACGGCGTTAGCCTCGCGCTAATCCCGACCCCTTCGACCTCTGCAAGCCTGTCTCGTCAGGTCGATGGCCAGGCACTGCCAACGCCGTAAGCGGCCTGACGAGACAGCTGAGTAGAGGGATTGCGATGAGTGAATGCGTCAAATGCGGAAAGTCATTCCACTGCGCGATGGCAGATGGTGAGAACGGTCAGGCCTGCTGGTGCATGGCGGTGCCGGTGATTCCTGCTTCAGCACTCGCGGCTGCCGGCGGCGATGGCAGCGCCTGCTTTTGTCCGGATTGCTTGCATACGATCGCACGAGGGGCGGGATTGCTGCCGACGTGACACTTGTGGCATCAGGGCGTTCCGCAGCTACGGATTGCGACACCCGGAAAATCAGGCAGCATCGCCTTGAGTTCGGGCTTGTCATCCGCTGCCAAGCCCTGCAGCCGGTAGGCATAGCGCGCTGAGTTGAGCGGATGCTCCTCGATGCGCGCATCGGAGATGCCTGCTTTTTTCAGGCTCTCCAGTTGCGCCAGCGCTAGCTCACCGCTGCTGAACAATCCGACCGAGATCCCCCATCGTCGAGACAGCGGCTCTTTCACCACCGAGACATCATGGAATCCCTGTGCGCGCAATTGCGCGAGCCGGCGGTTGGCGCTGGCTTCGTCGGGCTGCGGTGGAATGAACACCAGACTGGCCGTCGGAGGCTGCACCATCTGCTTGGTCGGTAATGCAGGCAGCTTAAGCCGGGCCAGTCGGGCTTCGAATTTGGTCGCCATCGCACTGTTGAAATCACCGATCTCGGTACAGGCCGGAGCGGGCGATGCCGGCGCTGATGCGTTAGTCAGCGGATTCGACAATAGCCGGATGCTCTCGGGCTTGATCTGCTGCGCGAGTCGCTCGGGCTCCAGTGATGAAAAGCCCGGCAGCGGGCCCGGTATCAGGGTCAGCAGCACCAGATTGGACAACAACAACAACCAGAATAAAAACCTGAAGATCGGCATCAGGAAGCTCCCGCGACAGAGGCATGCAAGCCCAGCAGCACCAGATTATCCACTGCGTCAGCGGGGAAGGGCAAATGCGGCACGATGTAGGGCGCTGCGCCGCCGGAGATCACGCAACGCGCGGTGGGATTATGCCGCTGCGCCATAGCCTGCGCGATCGCTCCCACTTGCGCGGCCAGGCAGCCACTAATAATGGCTTCCTGCGTATTGTCGGCAAACACGCGCTCGCGCCCCGCAGCCTCGACGGCGGGTAGCAATGCGGTATTGATCGCCAGCGAGTTCGCCATCGTTCCCAGTCCGGGCACGATCATTCCGCCGATGAAGCGGCCATCCGCTTCGAGCGCATCAATGGTCGTGGCGGTGCCGCAGGTAACGACCAGCAGTCGTTCACCAGGAAATCGATAGCGCGCGCCGATCAGTGATGCGAACCGGTCGCTGCCCAACTGCGCGGGCTGAGCGTAATTATTCTTTACACCGGCGCATTCCGGCTGCGCTCGAAACCAACGGACAGCCGAATCCCGAATGCCTCGCTGCTGAAGTTTCGACAACAGCAGGGCGCTCAGCGCCTCGCCAGCAACATTCGACACCAATGCCTTGCTGAATGCCAGACTGGCCCATGCCGCATTCAGCGCATCATGCTCGCTGCGCGCCACACTGCCACAAGCCTGCCACGTCCCTGGCGTCTCGCCGGCAGAGGTCAGAGCCCACTTGATACGCGTATTGCCAGCGTCAACCAGCAGCATGCGCACCTCCGAGCGATAACGGCTGATCTGCAGGCCGCAGCGACACGTCACCTGCGGCGACGGCGATGCGACCCGCCGCCGTATCGAGCAGCAAGCGACCAGCGCCGTCGATACCGCGCGCGATGCCCTCATGCAGGATCACGTTCTGCTCGCTGAGGCACACTGCCTGATTATGGTACTGATGCAGCATATGCCACCGATCGATAAACGGAGATAAGCCGTCGAGATCAAAAACTTCCAGCGCATCGCACAGCGCATCGGTCAACGTGGCGAGCAAATCATTACGATCGATTGCTGTCGGATGATCAGCTGACTCACACTGCAGTGACGCGGCTGCGTGACCCAACGCCTGATCGCGCGCCTGATTTGCTCGTACGTTCAATCCAATGCCGATCACGGCCCACAGCCCGGGCGCGGCTGGACTCGGTGCTGTGTCAATAAGAATCCCACCGAGTTTTGCGCCTTCAAGCAAGAGATCATTCGGCCATTTCAATTGCACCGGCCAGCCACGCCCGCGCAGCGTCTCGGCGACCACGGCGCCGATCACCAGCGACAAGCCAGACAGCCGAGACAGCGGACCCTGAAACGGCCAGGCCAGTGAAAAGCACAGACTATCACCGGGCGCGGAGTGCCACTGCCGGCCCAAGCGTCCGCGCCCAGCCGTCTGCAGCTCGGCGGCCAGTAGCATCGGTCCAGAGAGACGGGCAATCCGTGCGCGTAGTTCGGTATTGGTGGAAGGCAAGGCGCTGATCACCTCAATGACCAAGCCCTCCTGCGCGGCGCGCGCGCGTCTGACAATCTGATCGGCATTCAGCAGTGGCATCATGCGCGCATTGTATCGGCAGCACGGATGACTCTGCGATAAAAGTCACCTACACTTGGCGCCATGTCTACGTCTCATACGCCACGAGCGGATGAACCTGAATCCACCCCTAAAGCTGACCGCAAGGCGTCCGCATCGGTTCGGGTGGCGCTCGCGTTTTATGCAATGCTGGTCGTCTACGCCAGTTGCTTTCCGTTTTCCGGGTGGCATGACAATGGTTTGCTTCCTTGGTCTTATCTGGGCGAACAGTTGCCGCATTACTGGACAGGATTCGACCTGGCAGTCAATGTGATCGGCTATGTGCCACTGGGCGCACTGGCGGTGCTGGCGATGTACCCACGATTGCGCGGCGTACAGGCGGTCGCTGCTGCCAGCGTGGCGGGCATCGCACTGGCGATGTTGCTCGAGGCCGTGCAAAGCTACTTGCCGTCGCGCGTTCCAAGTAATCTTGATCTGTTGACGAACAGCAGCGGCATGCTGCTCGGCGCCCTCGTCGGCGAAGCGATGCGCTCGCCAGTGCTGGAGCAGAGTCGTCTTCGTGAGCTGCGCCGCGCATGGTTTTCAGAACAGGCAAGTCTTGGATTGATTGTCGTTTCGATGTGGCCGCTCGCACAGATTTTTCCGCAACCTTATCTGTTTGGTCATGGGCAGTTGCTGGGAACGGTATCGCGTTGGATGTCGGACTGGCTGGAAGCACCGATTGACCTCAGCCAGTGGCTGTGGGCCGAACTCGGATCGGGCATCGAGCATTATTTTCCGGCGGAAGTCATCGTCACTGCCTGCGGCATGACCGGCGCGGTGCTCACCTTGCTCTGCCAGACGCGCCGCCACGCACCGAAAACCATGCTGGCGATCATACTGCTGGTGGCAGCGCTGGGCATAAAGACCCTGGCGCATGCCCTACTGTTTGCTCCCGATGACGCACTCGGCTGGCTCACCCCCAGCGCTACCAGTGGTCTGCTGATTGGTGTGGTGATGCTGGCCGGGCTGTCGTTTGCTCCACCCCTCGCGCAACGGCGCGCGGCAATTTTCGCGCTGGCGCTGGGGCTGGCGGTGATGAATATCATGCCCGCCAATCCCTACTTCATGTCAACGCTTCAGGAATGGGTACAGGGCCGTTTCCTGAACTTCAACGGCGCCGCGCATTTCCTGTCGCTGACCTGGCCGCTGTTCACGCTTTGGTTTCTCACGCACAGCAGCCATCGCACAACCCATCACATCGCTCGCCATGACGTTTAGCTTGAGGGCCATCGGTGTATGATGCTTGCATCTGGGAACTCTGTCCCCGCCATTTCATGATTACCATCTCATGACTGATAAACCCTACTACCAATATCATGTGTTCGTTTGCCTCAACCAGCGTGAGGACGGGCGCACGTGCTGTCATGATCGCGGCTCTGCCGGCATTCAGGAATACGCAAAGAAACGCTTGAAAGCACTGAACATGAATGGCCACGGCAAAATACGCATCAACAAGGCCGGCTGTCTGGATCGCTGCGAAGAAGGTCCGGTGCTGGTTGTCTACCCGGAAGGTGTCTGGTACACCTATGTGGATCAGAGCGACATTGATGACATCATCGATACGCATCTGATCGGTGGAAAAGTCGTCGAGCGGCTCAAGATCTGATCTCTCTGATTTTTCAGATCATGAATGCGCAGACTCAGTCATTCATACTGCAGGGTGCGGCCGGACCGCTGGAATGCAAACTCGATCTTCCGCCCGAGGCAGCGCCGCGCGGCATCGCGCTGATTGCGCATCCGCATCCACTGTACGGCGGCAGCCTGGACAACAAGGTCGTGCAGACGCTGGCGCGCGCGTTCATCGCGCTCGGCTATGTCAGCGTGCGAATGAATTTTCGCGGCGTCGGCGAATCAGGCGGCACGCATGACGACGGACACGGAGAAACCGATGACATGGAGCAGCTGCATGCACACATGTGCGCGCAATACCCTGGTTTGCCAGTAGCGCTGTCGGGATTTTCATTCGGCACCTTCGTGCAGTCGCAGTTGCAAAAACGTCTTGAGCAGCAGCACCGGCCCGCTGAGCGGCTGGTACTGGTCGGCTGCGCGGCGGGCAAGTGGTTGCTGCCTGAGGTTCCCGCAAATACCCTGCTGATCCATGGTGAGCAGGATGACACGATACCGCTGACCGATGTACTCGATTGGGCGCGGCCGCAAGACTTGCCCGTGGTGGTAATCCCCGGAGCGGACCATTTTTTTCACCGAAAGCTTCATCACATCAAGCAATGGGTGCTTGATTTATGGTCACGCTGAACAACATCAGCGGCTATAATCGAACACACTTTCTTGCTGTTTTTATCCCGCACGTTACGAATGAAAAAATTCCTTGCGGCTTGCGTCGCCTGTCTGATGGTGGGTGCGGCTGCCGCCCAGACCCCGCCTCCCCCAAGCATCGCTGCCCGTTCTTGGCTGCTGCTCGATGCAACCAGCAACCAGATACTCGCTTCTCAGGATCCGGATCAACGCATCGAACCCGCTTCGCTGACAAAGATCATGACGGCCTACCTCGCTTTTTCGGCCGTGCGCGACAAGAAGCTTGACCTCAGCCAGACCATCAATGTGTCAGTGAATGCCTGGAAGGTCGATGGCGATAGCTCGAAAATGTTCATCGAGCCGAACACCGCCGTGCGCGTGAATGATCTTTTGTACGGCCTCATTGTGCAGTCGGGTAATGACGCGGCCGTCACATTGGCCGAGGCCGTTGCCGGTGGTGTGCCTGCATTTGCTGACCTGATGAATCGCGAGGCGCAGCGCATGGGTCTGAAGAACACCCGCTTCGCAAATCCGCATGGCCTGCCTGACCCGAACAATTATTCGACTGCGCGTGACCTGTCGGTGCTAGCCTCACGGCTGATTACCGATTTTCCTGAGTTTTACAAGATCTACTCGACCAAAAGCTTTACCTACAACCGCATCACTCAACCTAATCGCAACCGATTGCTGTGGCTGGATCCGACGGTCGATGGCATGAAGACCGGCCATACGCAAGCGGCCGGCTACTGCCTGATCGCCTCGGCGCGCCGGCCGAATGGGGGCAACGAGCGCCGCCTGATCTCGGTCGTGCTGGGTACAGAGTCTGATGCCGTGCGAGCGCAAGAAAGCCAGAAGCTCCTGAACTGGGGCTTCATGAATTTTGATTCGTTCAAGATTTATTCCAAAGGCCAAACCGTGCTGACACCCTCGGTCTGGAAAGGCTCGCAAGGCGATGTGAAGCTAGGCTTCAATCATGATGTTTATGTCAGCCTGCCGCGTGGCTTCAGCGCCAAACTGAAGCCTGTGGTTGAGCGCACGGACCCGCTGGTGGCACCAATTCCGCAATACAGCCGGGTAGGCACGCTGAAAATGATGGCCGAGAACAAAGTTGTTAGTGAAATTCCTTTGCAAGCGCTGGAACAGATCAATCAGGCGACGATCTTTGGTAGGGCTTTTGATTCGGTACGGCTGATGGTGATGCAAGGCATTTCCTTCTGATCTCCCGACCCGAACCAAAGGAGAGGGTGATGACGAATCCGAATCCTGAGAAAAGCCTGATCGAGTATCCGTGCGATTTCCCGATCAAGATCATGGGCGCAATGCAAGAGCGCTTTGCCGAGACCATGGTCGCGCTGGTCAGCCTGCATGACCCCGATTTCCACGCGGGCAAAATGGACATGCGCCCCTCGACCAAAGGCAATTACCTGTCACTGACCGTGACCGTGCGCGCGACCAGCCGCGAGCAGCTCGATAATCTGTATCGCGAGCTTTCATCGCACCCCATGGTCAAAATCGTGCTGTAAACCCCTGCATGATGACTACGCTGATCCGGCAGCGCGGCACCGAAGATTACGAGGTCACGTTTGCGGCCATGCGCGACTTTACCGATGCGCGCGATGCGCTCACCCCGGATGAACTGTGGATCGTCGAACATCCGCCGGTATTCACGTTGGGGCTGGGCGCAGACCCCGCGCACGTGCTGAATCCACAGCAAATACCCGTGATGCCAACAGATCGCGGCGGCGAGGTCACCTATCATGGCCCCGGTCAGGTTGTGATTTACCTGTTGTTCGATCTGCGCCGCGAAGGGCGCAAGCTGTTACCCCGGGACTTCGTCACCCGCATTGAACAGGCTGTGATCGATACCCTCGCAACGTATAATCTCAAGACTCAGCGCAAACCTGGCGCGCCGGGAATCTATGTTGCCGATGGCCCGCACCAAGGCGCAAAGATCGCTGCGCTGGGCCTGAAAATACGCGCAAGCGGTTGCACCTATCACGGCGTATCGCTGAATGTCGCGATGGATCTTTCGCCTTTCTCGCGGATCAACCCCTGTGGTTATCCCGGTCTGGTCACGATTGACATGCGCACCTTGGGCGTCGCGGCGCCCCTCGCCGATGTACAACACGAACTGGCAACCCAACTGCAAAAACAACTGAGTATCTGACGATGGCCTCCGATAACATAAATGCCCCCACGTATAACCCGAGCGAGAAGCAGAAAGGTGCTGGCAAGACCGCGCGCATACCGATCAAGATCGTGCCTGCAGAAAAGCTGCCCAAACCTGACTGGATACGTGTCAAAGCTGCGTCACCCACCACGCGCTTTTACGAGATCAAAGACATTCTGCGCTCGAACAATCTCGTCACGGTGTGCGAAGAAGCGTCTTGCCCCAACATCGGCGAATGCTTTGGCAAAGGCACGGCGACTTTCATGATCATGGGTGACAAGTGCACGCGACGCTGCCCGTTCTGCGATGTTGGTCATGGCCGTCCTGATCCTCTGGATACGAAAGAACCCGACAATCTCGCGCGCACGATTGCCGCGCTCAAGCTCTCCTATGTCGTTATCACCTCGGTCGATCGTGATGACTTGCGCGATGGTGGCGCTGGCCATTTTGTGGAATGCATACAGCGGGTACGCGAGTTGTCGCCCGATACGCGCATCGAGATATTGACGCCTGATTTTCGTGGCCGCATGGATCGTGCGCTTGACATTCTCAAGGCCGCGCCGCCTGACGTGATGAATCATAACCTCGAGACTGTCCCCCGGCTGTACAGAGAGGCTCGTCCGGGTTCAGACTATGCGTATTCACTCAGTCTATTGAAGCGATTCAAGGAACTGCACCCCGGTACGCCGACCAAATCGGGTCTGATGGTTGGGCTGGGCGAGACAGATGAAGAAATTCTCGACGTCATGCGCGACTTGCGCGCGCATGATGTCGATATGCTGACTATCGGTCAATACTTGATGCCCACCGGCGATCATCTGCCGGTACGTCGTTATGTGCACCCGGACGTCTTCAAGATGTTTGAAGAAAAAGCGGCCGAGATGGGCTTTGTGCACGCCGCTGTCGGCGCCATGGTACGCAGCTCGTATCACGCCGACCAGCAGGCGCATCTGGCAGGCTTGCGTTAGGCATCAGAAAGTTATCTTGTTGTATCTTCAAAAAATGTTTTCAAAGGAATTCAAAAACAGTTATCTGACTTAATTCATGTGAACACGGTGTCGATAATCGCCACACACCCTCCCGTGCAGCCAACTAGAGCGCTAAGCGCCCACCGATACGGGAAACTTCATCATGAAACCAACAATTACTGGCCAGAAACGGCCCCTTGAACAAGGTAGCTCTACGGAGAACAGCGGACACAAGCGTCACTGTCCCTCCAGAGAAGCAAGGGAAGTCGCCACCATACTGGCTAGCCTCGATGATCCCCGAAGGCGCGATCTCTCTGCCGCCACCCAGGAAGCTCTCAGATTCGTGAATGCATCGCTGCAGAGGGATTGCCCCTTGCTCGATCTGAGTCATGTGCACGGAGCCGACATCGCTAGTTTACCGACGGGACTGATTCATCCCGCAATACACACGGTTCAGACGCTAATACTGCCCTCGGGTTTGAAACGCCTGCCCTCATTCTGCCTGCAGCTTTCAAATTTACAGCGTCTCGACATTCCTGGTTTCGCGGGTAGCGAGTTAGACTTGAGGAGCTTGTCGGGATTGCGTGAGCTGAGCGGCTCTGCCACACAAATATTCAAACGTCTGTGTGTTAATGCGCTGGCGGATATCCGTTTTCAGGCGCCAGACGCAGAATCCAAAATCCGCATTGACCGCTACGATGGCGACCAACTCCGCCAGCAGCATGCTTTGCCATCTCATCCCTACTTTAAAGTATTGCCGGGAAACGCCATGCCTGACTTTACCCGACTGAATGGCAAAAGTTATTTTGCCGGCACACACACAAAAATTGTTTGCAATTCCATAGCACCCGATGTGCTGTATAGGCGACTATCACCATTCGCCAGTGGCTGGAAAAAAATCGGGTACTTCGGCATTACTGATGCCGCCAGCCTGAGCGCCACCATCACCGAAGCCAAACTCCAGTTTTATGAGAACGCACTCACCAACAGCGGCGGTTACGCATTGGTCGGCAATGAAAAATTTAGCGCATGGTTACGCACACAGTTCGAAGTGATGCTGGAAAAAGAGAAGGCCTCTCCGACAAGCACACCGGCAAATCAGCTTGTGCGTGGGTTGCGCGTATTTTCAAGCAATCATGAATTGCATTTTTTGTTGATGATTAAACCTGGGCCTATGCCCACCTTCATTGCAGAAATGTACGATCCCAATCTGACTCTCACCCATCGCAAGATGGTAGCCAACCGGCTCGAGCAGATCATCGACCCTAAAAAGCCATGGCGTCTGACGGACTTTATCTCAAAGGATCGTATGACAGCTTACATGCGTGGAAATGAGTCTGCGGTACTTTGTTTTGCAGGAATGGATCAGCGCACGCCAGGGCAGACAGTCACTCCTGAATTCTGGCTCTCTGAATCTGACTGGTGTCATCCAGATATCATGTTTGATCTGGTCGATTTCCAGCTTGCGTCTCACATACGACCTTACTGGCAAGAGCTGGTCTCCCAATACCAACAAAAAAAAATATCGCTGAGTGCGTTGCACAGCGTACTGGATGGCCATGCTAATAATACGGTGGCGTCAATTAGAGATGTGGCAACTAATTGCATGCTTGAATCTAATCATGCGCTAGTCGCTGATGAGTTTGCTGCATGTATAGCATCGTTTGCAGAGCTCTATTTTCTGGCAAGCCCGTCGGAAAAACATGGTCTGCCTGATGATGCCGTGAGAAGACTCTTCGCACCCATCCATTCATGGAGTCGATTCATCGCCCAGATTTCTGGCAAAAACAAAGCCAGCTTGTACAAGTACTTTTCTCTTGCAAATAGGCTGCTGGACAAGCATCACGTTCCGGAAAGCGATGTCCTCGCCCTGCTCTCTGCCAAAAACTCGGAAGGCAAGGGTGCGATTGCCGCCGCCCTGCAAGCTAATGACGTTGACAGCTTACGCTTGCTGGGTACGCTGCTGAAAACTTTAATCGCGCGCGGCACACTGAGCGCGAATGATGCGCTGGCGCTGATCGGCAATTCCTCTGACCCCACGACACCAAACCCTACCCCACCTCTTATTTGGCAGGTCTGCGCGATGGGCTCGACAGAACTGGTTCATGAGCTGGCATCGCTGCTGGTCAGCGTAGGTAGAAAAAATTCGATCACTAATGGTCATTTATCTTCATTGACTGCGGATGCCACTCCGCCAGGGCTGCCTGTTTTCTTGCTTAACAATCCTGACTCGGGTTCGGCGGAGTACGATCCGGTGCGCACCAAGGCCACCCGTTCTTACGATCAACTACCGACAGGACTGACGACAGACGACAGCTTGCGCAGCTTGCTGCACACCATGATTTTTGGTGACACGGACCCGGAGTTCGTGCCGTCTGTAGTGAGCGGCGACGCGCAACGGTTCGAGCTTTTGGGAAACATGCGGCAATTGGTCGAAATGGCAATGGATCACGAATTGCTATCTATCCTTGATGATGCAGGTAGATTCATGATCGCGACCGACGGCATGTTGGCCGGCACAGGTCATACAAGAGTACACGACTCGGTGGCAATGACGGACGTTTTCCACCAACACTCGGAGAGCAGCGCAGATTCGAATTTCCAAGGGTAAATTACAATGCGCAACAGGGAATCAACAAGGCCCAGAATCAGACTGAGAGCGCTTTTTCAATTAGCTGATGCATGGCTGCGAACTCGGGAATACCTACATAGCGCTTCAATATGCTGCCATCTTTGCCGATCACGAAAGTGGTCGGCGTCAGTTTGACATCACCAAAAGACTTCGCTGCGCTGCCGTCTGTATCCAGCGCCACCTTGAACGGCAACTGGCGAGTCTCTGTGTAGTTCAGCACATAGTTCGGTGGATCGTAGCTCATCGCTACTGCGACCAATTCCAGTCCTTTGTCTGCGTATTTATTATAGGTCGCCACCATCTCAGGCATTTCGGCAACGCATGTCGTGCAACTGGTCGCCCAGAAATTCACCATCACGACTTTGCCACGCAAGGATTCCAGTGCAATCTGTTCGCCATTGATCGTCTTGAAGCTGACTGAAGGCGCGGTCTCTTTTTTGAACAGGGACAGTGCTGCAAACAACACCAGACCGAGGACGGCCAGCAGGGTCATGGTCTGGATGATGGTCAGACCAGCAAAACGGCGAGGAAAATGGCGGGACATAAGGGATTCCTGAACAATGCAAGACAAGGATCCCTATTATAGGCCAGCAGCCCTGCGAAACTCCTGAGGGCGGGGCTGCTGGCGAGGTGCGGTCAGCGCGTGCTGTCTTTCTGCTGTTCCGACGCAGGCTTGGTACTCAGCTCCTTGAGGTCTTCTTCACTGATGTACTCGAAGAGTTTGACGACTTTTTTGATTTTACTTGCCGCATTGCGAGCGACCTCGGCGGCAAGCTTTCCCTCGCGCTGAGTGACACGCCCCATCAGGTATACGACGCCGCGATCTGTCTGAACCTTGAACGCGTTGACATACAGATCTTTGGTGTCGATGATCGCCGCTTTTACCTTGCCAGTGATCAGTGCATCGTTCGAGCGTGCGCCCATGCTGGACACTGGCGCCACCACCAGATCATTTTCGACGGATTTCACGCCATCGATGGTGACGATCTGCTGCTCCACCTCGGCCTTCATTTTGTCATCCGTGACCTCGCCCGTCAGTAGCACGCGATGATTGAAACTGGTCACAGCCACCCGGCCCAGTTCGCCAGTGATCTTACGGGCGCGCCCTTCGCCCTTGAGCACGATGGCAGCATCATCTGCCTGCGCGCCTATCGTGCGTCGATCCGTCGCCGCCACGGAACCCATGACCGTGCCGCCCACCATCAAGGGCAAGCAGCCCTGCACACTGATCGCGGCACTAGCTACCAGCAGCGCCGCCAACAGCGGACGTCGCACGGAAATCAATCTGTCAAAGGATCTTGTGCCAACTTTCATTCGGTATCTCCTCCAAAAAGTGCGACGTCAATACCATCGCAAAGACAATGAACGATCAACAGATGCACTTCCTGTATGCGTGAGGTGCGCTCGTGCGGTACGCAGATATGTACATCTGCATCGGTCAGCAGGCGGGGAATGCCGCCACCACCTCGGCCAGTCAACGCGACAATGCGCATCTCGCGTTCCAGCGCCGCTTCTATCGCTGCCATCACATTCGCGGAACCGCCCGATGTCGTGATGGCCAGCAGCACATCGCCTGCCTGCCCGTACGCCTGGACTTGCTTGGCGAAGATGTCGCCAAATCCATATTCATTGCCGATCGCTGTCAGTATTGATGCATCCGCCGATAGCGCCATCGCCGGCAAAGGCAGCCGCTCGCGCTCGAACCGTCCCACCAGCTCCGCCGCAAAATGCTGGCAGTCGGCAGCGGAACCGCCATTACCGCAGGCAAGGATGCGGTTGCCATTCGACAGCGCGGTGAACATCAGCTCGATCGCCTGTTCTATGGGCC
>JBEDGK010000180.1:0-13108 GCA_041174665.1 Pseudomonadota bacterium | reverse complement strand
GGCAGGACACGTATTCCTTTTTCGCCCGACACGGTGCTTCAGGCAGATGACGTGGTCGTGCTGCGCGGCGCTGCGGCCGCGCTGGAGCGTGCAGAAAAGCGCCTGCTGGAAAAGTAAAGCTCAACACACTGCTCATGGAAGTCTTTCAACGTATTCTCGGCATCATCTTGCCAGTGTTTCTGATGATTGCCGCAGGTTACGGTTACACGCGTTTGCGTGGTGAGACTGTCAAGAACGATCTCGCCGCAGTCAATCGGCTCAGTGTCGAGCTGTTGTGTCCGTTGCTGCTGTTCTCCGCGCTGGCCTCGAAGGATTTCGATCTGCTGGCGAATCTGCCGCTGATCGTTGCCGGCACGCTGGTCGCGCTGGGCTCAGCGCTGCTGTCCTGGCCCGTCGCACGGCTGCTGGGCTATGACCCCCGCACTTTTGTACCGCCGATGATGTACAACAATTGCGGCAATATGGGTTTGCCGCTCGCCGTGCTAGCCTTCGGCTCGACGGGACTGTCAGAGGCGGTGGCGTTGTTCATGGCGTGCAGCCTCATATACTTCACCGCGGGCATACGCTTGCTCGAGAGTGGCCGGCAAGGGCCGCGGCGCGCGACGTTGCGCATGTTCGCTAGCCCCATGATGCTCGCCATGATGACCGGCATGTTGTTCGCTGCTTTCCGGGTGCCGCTGCCGGAGTTTCTGCTGCAGGCACTGCGACTGCTGGGGGAGGCCAGCATTCCGTTGATGCTGCTTGCGCTCGGTGTGCGCATGGCGGATGTGAGTTTCAAGAGCTGGCGCATTGGCTTGGTGGGCGCGGTAGTGTGCCCACTGTCCGGATTGGCTTGTGCGTCCTTGCTTGAGCTAGTGATTCCCCTTAACGCGATTCAGCGCGGACAGCTCTTCCTGTTCGCTTCACTGCCGCCCGCAGTGTTCTGCTTCATCATCGCCGAGGCCTACAAGCAGGAGCCCGAGAAGGTCGCTGCCATCGTGATGCTGGGGAATCTGGCCGCGCTGGCGTTTGTGCCGCTGGGCTTGTGGCTGGGGATGTGAAAAAAACGGGCGTCACGCCCGCTTCTTTTCCTTCTTTGTCATCAGCATGGGCGCCAGATACTTGCCGGTAAAGCTCGCGGGATTCTTTGCTACCTGCTCCGGCGTCCCGGTCGCAATGATCTGACCACCGCCGGCGCCTCCTTCCGGGCCCAGGTCAACGATCCAGTCAGCGGTCTTGATCACGTCCAGGTTGTGCTCGATGATTACCACGGTATTGCCTTGATCACGCAAGCGGTGAATCACTTTCAGCAGTAGCGCGATGTCATGGAAGTGCAGGCCGGTGGTGGGCTCGTCAAGTATGTACAGCGTGCGACCAGTGTCGCGCTTTGATAGCTCCAAAGACAGTTTCACCCGCTGCGCTTCGCCACCTGACAAGGTGGTCGCGCTTTGGCCAAGACGGATATAGCCCAGACCCACATCGAGCAAGGTCTGCAGCTTACGCGCAATCAGCGGTACCGGTTTAAAGAACACATGCGCATCTTCGACCGTCATCGCCAGCACTTCGGAAATGTTCTTGCCCTTGTAATGTACCTCTAGCGTTTCGCGATTGTAGCGCTTGCCGTGGCAGACATCGCATGGCACATAGACATCCGGGAGGAAGTGCATCTCGACCTTCAGCACACCATCGCCCTGACAAGCTTCGCAGCGACCGCCTTTGACATTGAAAGAAAAACGGCCTGCGGTGTAGCCCCGCTCCTTCGCCTGCGGTACGGTGGAGAACAGTTCGCGTATTGGCGTGAATACGCCGGTGTAGGTCGCAGGATTTGAGCGCGGCGTGCGGCCAATTGGCGCCTGGTCCACCGAGATCACTTTGTCGAAATGCTCGAGCCCGCTCACAATGTCATACGGCGATGGCTCGGTCTGCGAGCCGTACAGATGGCGAGCTAGCAAGTGATAAAGCGTGTCATTAACCAGCGTGGATTTGCCCGAGCCGGAAACGCCCGTCACGCAGGTCAGCAAGCCCACCGGCAGCTCAAGCTTGACTGATTTCAGGTTGTTGCCTGTCGCGCCCTTGATCACCAGCTGCTTTTTGGGATCGGCGATCGTGCGGCGTTCCGGCAAGTCGATGGCCAGTGTGCCATTCAGGTATTGGGCAGTCAGCGATTCGCGATGCTTGACGATGTCCTCGAGCGTGCCCTGTGCGATCACTTTCCCGCCATGTACGCCGGCGCCAATGCCCATGTCAACGATGTGATCGGCGCAGCGGATCGCATCTTCATCATGCTCGACTACCAGCACCGTATTGCCGATGTCGCGTAAATGCTTGAGTGTTGCAATCAGCCTGTCGTTATCGCGCTGGTGCAGGCCGATCGATGGCTCATCCAGCACATACATGACGCCCGTTAGGCCCGAGCCGATCTGCGATGCGAGACGAATCCGTTGCGCCTCGCCGCCGGATAGTGTGTCTGCACTGCGCTCCAGCGACAGATAATCAAGGCCGACATTGTTCAGGAATTTCAGCCGCGAGATGATTTCCTTAATGATGCGATCGGCGATCTCTTTTTTCGCACCCTTGAGTTTGAGTTTCTCGAAGAATTCCAGCGTGTCGCGCAGCGGCATCGCAGCGACCTGATAGATCGCGCGCTGCTGTGGCCCATCACCGACTTTCACGAAACGAGCTTCGACGCGCAGACGCGCGCCATGGCACTCCGGACATTCTTTTTCATTGATGAACTTCGCCAGCTCTTCTTTGACTGCCATCGAATCTGTTTCGTGGTAGCGACGCTCGAGATTGTTCACCACACCCTCGAAAGTGTGCTCGCGAATGACCGTGCGGCCGCGCTCATTAATGTAGGCGAATGGCACCTTCTCCTTGCCGGAACCGTAAAGAACGACTTGCTGCGCCTTCTCTGGCAATTCTTCGAAAGGTGTATCAATATCGAATTTGTAGTACTTGGCCAGCGAAGACAACATCGTGAAATAGAATTGATTGCGCCGATCCCAGCCTTTCACCGCGCCCGAGGCAAGCGACAGATTGGGGAAAGCCACGATCCGTTTGGGATCAAAAAATTCTATATGTCCGAGACCGTCGCACTCAGGACAGGCGCCCATCGGATTGTTGAAGGAGAACAGTCTCGGTTCCAGTTCCTGTAATGAATAGCCGCAGGCTGGACAGGCAAACTTGTTTGAAAAAATCTGTTCCTTGCCGCTGTCCATGTCTATCGCGATCGCACGGCCTTCGGCCAGACGCAGCGAGGTTTCGAAGCTTTCTGCGAGACGCTGCTTGATGTCGGCGCGAATTTTCACGCGGTCAATCACGACATCAATGGTGTGCTTTTCGGTTTTTTTCAGCTTGGGCAGCGAATCGGCTTCGAAGATCTTCGCAGCACCCGTGCCACTCTGTATGCGGAAACGCACAAAGCCCTGCGCCTGCATCGCCTCGAACAGATCGCTGTGCTCGCCCTTGCGGTTGGCCACCACTGGGGCGAGGATCATGAGCTTGGTGTCTTCCTGCATCGCCATCACCGCATCCACCATTTGCGACACGGATTGCGCGGCGAGCGGGTTCTCGGGATGGTCAGGACAATACGGCGTACCCACGCGCGCAAACAGCAAACGCAGATAGTCGTGTATCTCGGTGACGGTGCCGACCGTCGAGCGCGGATTGTGCGAGGTGGCTTTCTGCTCGATCGAAATTGCCGGCGATAAGCCTTCGATCATGTCCACGTCAGGCTTTTCCATCAGCTGCAGGAACTGGCGTGCATAGGCCGACAGCGATTCCACATAGCGCCGCTGGCCTTCTGCATAGAGCGTGTCGAAAGCGAGTGATGATTTACCCGAGCCTGACAGGCCAGTGATCACAATCAGCTTGTTTCGAGGCAGATCCAAGCTGATGTTTTTCAAGTTGTGGGTGCGCGCACCACGAATGCGAATGTCTTCCATGCAGGTATCCTGGCTGTTGAAGACCGTGCGCATGTCTTTTTGCCAAAACTTCCGACAAGAGCTCACGAGTCAACCTGTTACTATAGCTGGTTTTTATTACCTGCTCAGGGTCACGCTGTTCGGCGCTTCCAAATCCTGAGGTCTTCGCTTTGATGTCGTCCCCGATGAATGCTTCTTCGACCCGCATGAATGCCACCGAGATTCGCGCCAGCGTATCGCTTGCCTCGATCTTCGGTTTGCGCATGCTCGGACTGTTCTTGATTCTTCCCGTGTTCGCGATCCATGCGACATCCCTGCCCGGCGGTGACAATGCCATGCTGGTCGGTCTGGCCATGGGCATGTACGGGCTGACGCAAGCGATTGGTCAGATTCCTTTCGGAATTGCATCCGATCGTCATGGAAGAAAGCGCATCATTATTATCGGTCTGCTGCTGTTTATCGTGGGTGCGCTGATCGCGGCAATCGATACACATATCGTCTGGGTAATCGTCGGACGCGCCGTGCAGGGTGCGGGTGCCGTATCTGCCGCTGTGACCGCGCTGATCGCGGATTCGACGCGTGATGAGCATCGTACCAAGGCGATGGCGCTGGTGGGCGGCTCGATTGGCCTCACTTATGCGGCATCACTGGTGATGTCGCCACTGATGTACGCCGCCATTGGTATGAGCGGCATGTTCTTGTTCGTCGCTGCGCTGGCAGCATTCGCGATCTTGATCGTAATCTTCATCACACCGGCAGCCCCTCCCCGGCCGCCGGAGCATGCCTCGTTCATCGACGTGCTGCGCGATAGCGAGTTGATGCGGATGAACTTTGGCGTGTTTGCTCTGCATGCAATACAAATGTCAATGTTCGTCGTGCTGCCGAATGCCATGGTGGGTGCGGCGGGCATGCCGGTCAGCGAGCATTGGAAAATTTACCTACCGGTCGTACTCGCCTCTTTTTTGCTTATGCTGCCGCCCATTTTTTTGGGCGAGAAGCGTGGTCGGATGAAGCAGGTGTTTGTCACAGCCATCGTGTTGCTGCTACTGGTCGAAATTGGCCTGCGCGCTGCAATCGTCCAATCTGCATTGTCATCTCAGTTGGTGGTGATGCTGCTACTTGCGTTCTTCGTGGCTTTTAATATTCTCGAAGCCAGCCAGCCATCACTGGTGTCCCGTCTCGCGCCCGCCGGAGCGCGTGGAGCAGCGCTGGGGGTTTACAACACCATGCAAGCGATAGGATTGTTTGCCGGTGGTGCAGGTGGCGGTCTGATCGCTCAATACTACGGCGCACCTGCGGTTTTCACTGCGGGCTGCCTGGTCACAGTGGCGTGGCTTATAATTGCCGCTTCCATGAAAAACCTGCCGCGCCGGATCAAGCAGGCCGCGCCGGCGCACTGAATCAAGCTGTTTACGTTTTTTCGTTTCTGTTTTTTCTGCAATCATCGACTCACCCTCATCGCGCCGCGCTCGCATCCACAGGAGAAACTTATGGCATCGGTCAACAAAGTCATTATCGTCGGCAACCTCGGGCGCGATCCGGAAACCCGTTACATGCCCAGCGGCGATGCCATGACCAACATTGCGGTGGCGACGACCGACAAGTGGAAAGACAAAGCCACCGGTGAGCAGAAAGAAGCAACAGAGTGGCACCGGGTGGCGTTCTTCGGCAAACTCGCCGAGATCGCTGGCCAGTACCTCAAGAAGGGCTCTCAAGTCTACGTCGAAGGCAAGCTGCGCACGCGCAAATGGACCGACAAGGACGGCATCGAAAAATACTCGACCGAGATCATTGCAGACACGATGCAAATGCTCGGCAGTCGTCAGGGCATGGGTGGCGGCAGTGCGGCGATGGACGATAGCGGCTATGGCGGGGGCGCTCCGTCCCGCGCACCCGCGACCGCTGGAGCCTCGGCGCCCGCAAAACGCGCGACGACCGACTTCGATGACGATATCCCTTTCTGATCGTCCGATAGTCAGCTCCATAGGGCGTCTGCTGACAGCCCTTTCTTCCGTTTTTTGCACTATCGTCTGATGGCTCGTTTGCCCCGACTGGTGGTGCGTGGTCATCTTCATCACTTGATGGCACGCGGTCACAATGATCAGCCGATCGCCATCGACGACACTGATTTCCAGACTTTTCTGAGCACACTGCGCGAATCCGCTCAGCAGTCGTCTGTCGCCATTCATGCGTATGTGCTGTTACCCAACCGTCTGCAGCTACTTGTCACGCCGTCAGAGACCGACAGCCTTGGCAAAATGATGCAAGCGATCGGACGTCACTACGTACCGTATTTCAATGCACGGCACGGTCGCAGCGGCGGCTTGTGGGAGGGGCGTTTCCGCGCGACCGTACTGGAGTCTGATGCCTATTTCATTCCTTGCGCACAGCTGATAGAGCAGCAGCCTTTGCAGACGGGGCTGGTGGCTGAGTTGTCCGCCTACCCTTGGTCCAGCCGTGCACATCATGTCGGCATCCGCCGTGAATCGTGGATTACTGACCATCCAGCCTACTGGGCGCTGGGTAACACGCCTTTCGACCGCGAAGCCGCTTATCTGCGCCTGTCAGAGGTCCCGCTGTCGGCGCCGCTGGTGGCCGCGATCGAGTCGGCTACCCATAAATCCTGGCCGCTGGGCTCGGAAGCGTTTCGGCGCAGCCTAGGCAAGCTGACTGGCCGTCGTCTGGAGCCTGCTCGACGAGGTCGCCCGAGAAAGCATCCTGTGGCGGAGGCGACCACGGCCAGCGCCGGGATTCCTGCAGGCGGGCCCTCCGGAGCGAGGCGGACGAAAGCCTCGAGCTGAGCCCGGCTGAAGTTGATTTATCCGGGATAAGCCTTACCAAATCTATTCTGTCCCCAATTTAATTCGCGCCATTTTGGGGGTGGATTAAAACAGTATCCGACCCTAATTATTTTAATTGCCCTCCGTATTGCATTGCACTATCCTTCAGAACTCAATTTTTCAGGCTGTGGAGTTACGCCATGCAAGCGCAAGGTCTATACGATCCAAAGAATGAACATGACGCTTGCGGCGTCGGTTTCATCGCCCACATCAAAGGACACAAGAGCCATTCCATCGTCGAACAGGGCTTACTGATCCTGAAGAATCTTGATCATCGCGGCGCCGTGGGTGCGGATCCGCTGATGGGTGATGGTGCTGGTGTGCTGATCCAGATTCCCGATCAGTATTACCGTGAAGAGATGGCCCATCAGGGCGTGACATTGCCGCCGCCAGGTGAATATGGCGTCGGCATGGTGTTCCTGCCCAAAGAGAACGCCTCGCGTATTGCCTGCGAACAGGAAATCGAGCGCGCCGTGCATGCGGAACGTCAGGTCGTGCTGGGTTGGCGCGATGTGCCCGTGAATCGTGAGATGCCGATGTCGCCCACAGTGCGCGACAAAGAGCCGGTGATTCGGCAGATTTTCATCGGTCGCGGTCAGGACATCATGGTGACCGATGCGCTCGAGCGTAAGCTGTACGTGATCCGCAAATCTTCCGGTCACGCCATCCAGGCGTTGAACCTCTTGCACGGCAGAGAATTTTTCGTGCCATCGATGTCGGCGCGCACCGTCGTCTACAAGGGGCTGTTGCTCGCAGATCAGGTCGGCGTGTACTACAAAGATTTGCAGGATCCGCGCTGCGTGTCGGCGCTCGCGCTGGTGCATCAGCGTTTCTCGACCAATACCTTCCCCGAGTGGCCGCTCGCACACCCTTACCGACTACTCGCGCACAACGGCGAGATTAACACCGTCAAGGGCAACTTCAACTGGATGCGCGCGCGCGAAGGCGTGATGAAGTCGGCGGTGCTCGGCGACGACTTGAAAAAACTTTTCCCGCTGATTTATGAGGGGCAGTCGGATACGGCGTGCTTTGACAACGCGCTCGAGTTGCTGGTGATGGCCGGCTATCCGATCGCGCAGGCAATGATGATGATGATTCCCGAGGCGTGGGAAAACCATACGCTGATGGACGACAATCGTCGCGCGTTCTACGAGTACCACGCAGCGATGATGGAGCCCTGGGATGGCCCCGCCGCGATGGCGTTTACCGACGGTCGCCATATCGGCGGCACCCTTGATCGCAACGGCTTGCGTCCAGCGCGTTATCTGGTGACGGATAATGATCTGGTGGTAATGGCCTCGGAGTCCGGCGTTCTGCCGATTCCTGATTCAAAGATTGTCAAGAAATGGCGTCTGCAGCCGGGCAAGATGTTCCTCATCGATCTGGATGCCGGCCGCATCATCGATGACAAAGAATTGAAAGATACCTACGCGAACGCCAAGCCCTACAAGCAGTGGATCGACTCAGTGCGCATCAAGCTGGACGAAATCGCTACCGAAGCCGAGAAACGTGAAGAAAAGACTTTGCTGCTCGATCGTCAGCAAGCTTTTGGCTATACACAGGAAGATTTGAAGTTCCTGATGGCGCCGATGGCGGTGGCTGGCGAAGAGGCAACCGGCTCAATGGGTAACGACTCACCGCTGGCAGTCATGTCGAACAAGAACAAGCCGCTGTACAACTACTTCAAGCAGTTATTCGCGCAGGTCACCAACCCGCCGATCGATCCGATCCGCGAGGCAATGGTGATGTCGCTGGTGTCCTTCATCGGTCCCAAACCGAATCTGCTGGACACCAACAATATCAATCCGCCGATGCGGCTTGAAGTCTCGCAGCCCATTCTCGATTACAAAGACATCACTCGCCTGCGCAATATCAGCGAGCACACCAGTGGCAAGTTCCGCTCGTTCGAGCTGGATATCTGCTACCCGGTTGAGTGGGGCATGGAGGGCGTCGAAGCGCGACTCGCCTCACTGTGCGCGAAAGCGGTTGATGCCGTGAAATCCGGACACAACATCCTGATCTTGTCGGACCGTCATGCGGACAAACACCATGTCGCCATTCCTGCCTTATTGGCGACTTCGGCCATCCATCAGCATCTGGTCAGCAAGGGGCTGCGTACCTCGACCGGTCTAGTCATAGAGACTGGCTCTGCGCGTGAAACGCATCACTTTGCCCTGCTCGCTGGCTACGGTGCAGAAGCCGTCCATCCCTATCTCGCGATGGATACGCTGGTCGACATGACCAAGGGTCTGTCGGGCGATCTGTCGGCGGACAAAGCAATCTACAACTTCCAAAAGGCGGTTGGTAAAGGCTTGCTGAAAGTCTTTTCAAAGATGGGCATCTCGACGTATATGTCCTACTGCGGCGCGCAGATTTTCGAGGCGATCGGTCTGAACAAGTCGATGGTCGAGAAGTACTTCCGTGGTACGGCTTCGAATGTCGAAGGCATTGGCGTGTTCGAAGTGGCTGAAGAAGCGCTGCGCCTGCACAAGCTCGCTTTCGGCAATGATCCGGTCCTCGCCAATGCGCTGGATGCCGGTGGCGAGTATGCATTCCGCGTTCGCGGCGAAGACCATATGTGGACGCCGGATGCGATCGCCAAATTGCAGCATTCGACCCGCTCGGGAAATTTCGGCACCTACAAAGAGTACGCACAGATCATCAACGATCAATCCAAGCGTCACATGACGCTGCGCGGCTTGTTCGAGTTCAAGATCGATCCTGCCAAAGCGGTACCAATAGACGAGGTCGAACCCACAAAAGAGATCGTCAAGCGTTTCGCCACCGGCGCCATGTCGCTCGGCTCGATTTCGACCGAGGCGCACTCGACACTGGCCATCGCAATGAACCGCATCGGCGGCAAGTCCAACACCGGCGAAGGTGGTGAAGACGAGGCGCGATATCGTAATGAATTACGCGGCATACCGATCAAGAAGGGCGATACGCTGGCATCGATCATTGGCCAGGATCGCATCGAAAGAGATATCGAGCTGCTCGAAGGCGATTCGCTGCGCTCCAAGATCAAGCAGGTGGCCTCTGGCCGTTTTGGTGTGACCACCGAGTACCTGACCTCGGCCGACCAGATCCAGATCAAGATGGCGCAGGGTGCCAAGCCCGGCGAGGGTGGACAGCTGCCCGGCCACAAAGTCTCCGAATACATCGCCAAGCTGCGCTTCTCGGTGCCGGGCGTGGGCCTGATCTCGCCGCCACCGCATCACGACATTTATTCGATCGAAGACCTCGCGCAGCTGATCCACGACCTGAAGAACGTGAACCCCTCCGCCGATATCTCGGTGAAGCTGGTCTCCGAAGTCGGTGTCGGCACGGTTGCTGCCGGTGTGGCCAAAGCAAAGGCCGATCATGTCGTGATCGCCGGTCATGACGGGGGCACTGGCGCATCGCCATTGTCCTCGATCAAGCATGCCGGCACACCGTGGGAACTGGGCCTGGCCGAGACACAGCAGACGCTAGTGCTCAACGGCCTGCGTGGCCGTATCCGTGTGCAAACCGATGGTCAGATCAAGACCGGCCGCGACGTGGTGATCGGCGCGTTGTTGGGCGCGGATGAATTTGGTTTTGCGACGGCGCCGCTGGTGGTCGAAGGCTGCATCATGATGCGCAAGTGTCATCTGAACACGTGCCCGGTCGGCGTGGCGACTCAGGATCCGGTGTTGCGCGCGAAGTTCCAAGGCAAGCCTGAGCATGTGGTGAATTACTTCTTCTTCGTCGCCGAAGAGGCGCGTCAGATCATGGCGCAGCTGGGTATCCGCACGTTTGATGAGCTGATCGGCCGCGCCGACTTGCTCGACAAATCGAAGGCGATCAGCCACTGGAAGGCGAAGGGTCTGGACTTCAGCAAGATCTTCTACATCCCCGAGACGGGTGACGAGGCGCGCCATCATGTCGCGACCCAGGATCACGGTCTCGACAAGGCACTCGATCACAAGCTCATCGCACAGGCCAAACCAGCAATCGAGCGCGGCGAGAAGGTCTCGTTCATCTCGCCGATCAAGAACCTCAACCGCACCGCCGGCGCGATGCTCTCCGGCGAGGTCGCGAAGAAGTACGGCCACGAAGGGCTGCCGGATGACACGATTCACATCCAGCTGCAGGGCACTGCCGGGCAGTCCTTCGGCGCCTTCCTTGCACATGGCGTGACTTTCGATCTGGTTGGCGAGGGTAATGACTATGTGGGCAAGGGACTCTCGGGTGGTCGCATCATCGTGCGCCCGAACACCGAGTTCCGTGGTCGTGCAGTCGATAACATCATCATCGGTAATACGGTGCTGTATGGCGCGATTGCGGGTGAGGCGTTCTTCAATGGTGTCGCGGGCGAGCGTTTTGCCGTGCGAAACTCGGGCGCCGTCGCTGTGGTGGAAGGTACCGGTGATCACGGTTGCGAGTACATGACAGGTGGCACCATCGTCGTATTGGGCGGGACAGGACGCAATTTTGCGGCCGGTATGTCGGGCGGTATCGCCTACGTGTACGATGAAGACGGTGCGTTCGCTTCAAGGTGCAACATGGCCATGGTTGCACTCGACCCTGTGCTGTCCGTCTCTGAGCAAGAGACGACCCTGCCCCAATCAGCCTGGCACAGTCTGACGCGCGGTGGCGAGCGCCAAACCGATGAGGCCATGCTCAAAAGTCTGATCGAGCGTCACTTCAAATACACCGGCAGCACCCGCGCGCGCACGCTGCTTGATGATTGGAGCACTGCACGCAACAAATTCATGAAGGTATTCCCGACCGAGTACAAGCGCGCGCTGGGCGAAATGTTCGTCGCAGCCGGCAAGGTCGCGGAAAAAGTCACTGCTTAAACAAAGAAGAGAACACCATGGGTAAAGTTACCGGTTTTCTGGAATATCAGCGCTTGCAAGAGGCAAGTGAGGCACCTCAGTCACGCACCAAGCACTACAAGGAGTTCGTGTTGCATCTGTCAGATGCCGATGCGAAAGTGCAGGGTGCGCGCTGCATGGATTGCGGTATTCCATTCTGCAACAGCGGCTGCCCCGTGAACAACATCATCCCCGACTGGAATGATCTCGTTTATCTCGGTAACTACCGCGAGGCGTTAGATGTGCTGCACTCGACGAACAACTTTCCCGAATTCACCGGGCGCATTTGCCCCGCACCCTGCGAAGCAGCGTGCACGCTGGGTATCAACGATGATCCGGTAGGCATCAAGTCGATCGAACACTTCATTATCGACAAGGGCTGGGAAAACGGTTGGGTCGTGCCGCAGCCGGCGACTGTCAAGACGGGCAAGAAAGTCGCGGTCGTCGGCGCGGGTCCTGCCGACATGGCAGCCGCGCAGCAGCTGTCGCGTGCAGGGCATGATGTCACCGTGTTCGAGAAGAATGATCGCGTTGGCGGCCTGCTGCGCTACGGCATCCCTGACTTCAAGTTCGAAAAATCTCACATCGACCGCCGTGTCGAGCAGATGAAAGCCGAGGGCGTGACATTCCGTACGGGTGTCCTGATCGGAAAGGATTTTCCGAACCAGATTATGAATCTTGCGAAAGAGATTATCTCGCCCGAGCAATTGAAAAAAGAATTCGACGCGGTGATCGTCAGCGGTGGCGCCGAGCAGCCACGTGATTTACCGGTGCCAGGCCGTGAACTCGAGGGCGTGCACTTCGCCATGGAATTCCTGCCACAGCAGAACCGTGTGAACGCCGGCGACAAGCTCAAAGAACAGATCAAGGCGACAGGCAAGCATGTGATCGTGATCGGTGGTGGCGATACCGGTTCCGATTGCGTTGGCACCTCGAATCGTCATGGCGCAGCATCAGTCAATCAATTCGAACTCATGCCCATGCCCCCCGAGCATGAAAACAAGCCGTTGGTGTGGCCCTACTGGCCGACCAAGCTGCGGACCTCGTCGTCGCACGAAGAAGGCTGTGATCGTGATTGGGCGGTTGCTACCAAGCGACTGGAGGGCAAGAACGGCAAGCTCGAGAAGCTGATCGCCGCACGCGTGGAATGGAAAGACGGCAAAATGAGTGAAGTGCCGAACTCCGAGTTCGAAATGAAAGCTGACCTAGTGCTGCTGGCGATGGGTTTTGTATCGCCAGTGAACTCGGTGCTCGAAGCCTTCGGCATCGACAAAGACGCGCGCGGTAATGCCAAGGCCACCACCGATGGCGAAGGCTGCTACCAGACCTCGGTGCCCAAGGTTTTCGCAGCAGGCGACATGCGCCGAGGTCAGTCGCTGGTAGTGTGGGCAATTCGCGAAGGTCGTCAGTGCGCACGCTCGGTCGATGAATTTCTCATGGGTTCTTCAGTGTTGCCACGATAAACCTCCGTCGCTTTTGCGACAGGCTAAAACAGCTAAAGGCTCGGGATTGATCCCGGGCCTTTTTT
>JBEDGK010000179.1:0-2819 GCA_041174665.1 Pseudomonadota bacterium | reverse complement strand
GCCTGCCCTGCGCGCTCACTATCGGTTCGCACAGCAAAGCCCTGCGCGAGCAGGTCGTCAGTGCAGTGCACGGCGGCAGCATTCGCGTGTATTCGACGGACGACATCATTGGTGTCGAGGTCGGTGGCGCAGTGAAAAATATTCTCGCGATAGCGACCGGCATCGCCGACGGCCTTGGGCTGGGTATGAATGCACGTGCCGCACTGATCACGCGCGGACTGGCCGAAATTACGCGGCTCGGCACAGCACTTGGCGGTAGGATCGAAACCTTCATGGGACTGACTGGCGTCGGCGACCTGATACTCACCTGCACCGGTGATCTGTCGCGAAATCGCCAGGTCGGTCTGCGGCTGGCCTCTGGCCAATCGCTGCCCGCCATCATTGAACAGATCGGGCATGTTGCCGAGGGCGTGCGCTGCGTGCAGGCGGTAAAGACACTGGCTGAGCAGCACGGTGTCGACATGCCCATCATCGAAGCAGTAGTGCGTGTGCTGTTCGATGCGGAACCCCCTGCAAAAGCCATCGCGCAATTACTCGCCCGCGGAGCGCGTGCCGAGCACTGATTGCATCAGGTTTTGCGGGTGAGCATTAGCAAGGCCGAGCTAACCTGCTGCCAATCACATCATCGGATTTTGCATGGTGCAAGGCTATCAATGTACTGATCAGCGCAGAAGGATAGTCTCAAGATCTTTGACCAGCATCGCAGTTGAAAATTCCTGCGGCTGAATAATCACAGCTCGACAGCCGTACAGACTAGGGCACTTTTTTCATGCCATGAAGTCATAGTTCGGCTACCCGCGCTGCGAACTGATCCATGCCAATTCTTGTTTTATCTTTCTACCAAAAGCGCAAATCATGCTCGCTTGGTTTTACGCTGATCGAAATCATGGTGGTAGTAGTCATCATGGGCGTGCTGGCCGCGCTGCTGGTGCCACGTCTGATGGGGCGTACTGACGATGCGCGCATTATTGCAGCCAAACAGGATATCGCCACCTTGATGCAGGCGCTCAAGCTCTACCGATTGGACAATCAGCGCTACCCGACTAACGAACAGGGCTTGCAGGCACTCATCAACAAACCCTCCGGCGGCCCGATGCCGCCAAACTGGAAGGCTGGAGGCTATCTCGACCGGCTCAGCAAAGATCCTTGGGGTAACCCCTATGAGTATCGGTCACCCGGCTCCCACGGAGAAGTCGATCTGTATTCCTATGGTGCGGATGGCAAGCCGGGCGGAACGGGGAATGATGCCGATATTGGTTCCTGGTCGGAATGAACGGTTTCATCACACCGGCTTCACCCTGCTTGAAATGCTGGTGGTGCTGGTGATCGCAGGGATCCTGCTGGGTGCAGTAGCGCTGAATGCGATGCCCAGCGACCGTCAGTGGCTGCAGCGCGAAGCACAGCGCATTGCATTGCTGTTGCAGCTGGCACGCGATGAGGCGATCGTGCGCAACCAGCCCGTTGCATTTGAGGCAGATGATTATCGTTATCGTTTCTTGATTCGGCGGGAGGACAAATGGCAGGCACTGACCGATGATCCGACGTGGCGTGAGCGCGAGTTCAGCCGATCACCAGTGCATCTGAGTCTGTCGCCAGCTGCCAGCCAGCGCCTGCCAGTACGTATCAGTTTTGGTCGCGAGCCGGTCGACAAAGCATTTGTGCTTACCCTCATGCTGGCTGGGCAAGGTATCTCTGTGCAGGCCGATGGCCTGGGAAATTTTCAAGTGCAATGACATTTTTGATTCATCCTTCGTCGCGCAAAGGAGCAATAGGTTG
This sequence comes from Pseudomonadota bacterium, assembly GCA_041174665.1. GTDB lineage: Bacteria > Pseudomonadota > Gammaproteobacteria > Burkholderiales > Burkholderiaceae_D > Pernthalerella. The sequence goes on along the minus strand of JBEDGK010000179.1, from coordinate 1,043 downwards.
CAGTTTGATCGGCGGTTTCACTTTGCTCGAAGTACTCGTTGCGCTGGTTATCGTAGGTACTGCACTCGCTGCCAGTCTGCGCTCAGTGGCTAGCCTGACGCAAAATAGCCAGGACTTGCGCGCCGCGATGATGGCGACCTGGTCAGCAGAAAATCGACTCACGCAGATACGCCTGTCGCAAGAATGGCCGCCGCTTGGCCGTCGCAGCTTTGCCTGCGTGCAGGCCGAGCTACCCTTGCGCTGTGACGAGCAGATCAATCCCACGCCTAATCCTGCGTTCCGGCGTGTCGAGGTCATCGTCGTCGATGAGCGCACGCCAACACACAAGATCATCACACTCTCACAGATTGTGCCGAATGCCATCTGACACGCAGGTCGCTCGAGGCACAGGCTTCACACTGATCGAGCTGCTGGTAGCGATCAGTGTGCTCGGCTTTATTGCCGTGCTGGGCTGGCGTGGGCTGGACAGCATCACACGTACTCGCGAGATACTCAGTCGCGAATTGGAGCAGGCTCGCCGATTGCAGATTGCGCTCGCACAGTGGCAGACAGATTGTGCGAACGCCGTCGATGCGGATGTGCTGGACGGGCGAGCACCGCTGGTGATCGAGGGCGCGCGCATGACGCTCGCGCGTCGCGTGCAGGCCGAAGCACAGCCTGGCGTATTGCAGCTGGTCACTTGGCGCTTGCGCGACGGTGTCTTGTCACGCGAAGAATCGCCACCCACGCGCGATCTTTCAGCGCTTGATGCGTGGTGGCAGACCGCTCAGAGTGGGAGCGCGCCCGGCATTCGGCTGCAACAAGGCGTGCGTTCGCTGGCATTGCGCGTCTGGACCAACGACGGACGCGGCTGGCGCCGCTGGGAGCCTGGCAACAGCACGCTGACCTCGCGCGCTGCGCTGATGAATCCGCAAGCCGGCAGTACCTCAACGCAGATCCTGTGGCGCGGTGTCGAAGTGTCATTGCAGCTCGAAGACCGGCCAGCGCCGTTGCAGAAAATTTTCATGCTGGGGACGATGTGAGGTATCAGCATATCAAGCGGC
>JBEDGK010000178.1:0-2582 GCA_041174665.1 Pseudomonadota bacterium | reverse complement strand
AGGCAAGGCAGCGCTGATGCCATTTCATGCTTGGCTGCCCAATGCAATGGTCGCACCGACCCCGGTCTCCGCATTGCTGCATGCGGTGGCGGTGGTAAAAGCTGGTGTGTTCTCTGTCGTTAAGCTGATCGTGCTGTTGTTCGGCACTGCTTTTTTGGCTCAGGCTGGTGCTTCTGAGTGGCTCACGCTCATCGCAGGATTCACCATTCTTGCAGCGTCATTTATCGCTCTGAGGGCAGACAATCTGAAACGCCGCCTCGCCTACTCGACAGTTAGCCAGCTGTCTTACGTGACCATGGCAGCATCGCTTTTAGGACCGCTGGCAATCACGGGGGCAGTGCTTCACATCGCGGCGCACGCGCTGGGCAAGATCACTCTGTTCTTTGCTGCTGGCAACATCTACACTGCAACTCACAAGACCCGTGTGAGCGAGCTGCGAGGCATTGGTCGTCAGATGCCTTGGACCATGGGTGCGTTCGCAATCGGCGCGCTATCGATGATTGGCCTTCCGCCCACTGCCGGTTTCGTCTCGAAGTGGTACATATTGTCCGGCGCGGTAACAGCTGGTCACTGGATCGCTGTGGGCGTGATCATTCTCAGTACGCTGCTGAATGCCGCTTACTTCTTGCCTGTCTTGTATGACGCGTTCTTTTCTTCGCCGATTGAGACAAGCAATGCCGCCGATCCATCCGGCCATACCGAACAAGTCCACGGTGAAGCACCGCTCGCGATGGTAATCGCGATCACGCTCACCGCTGGCGCCACAATCGCCATGTTCTTTCTGGCCGACTGGCCATTATCGCTCGCGCGAACCCTGCACTGATCCGGAGTCTGACCATGTCAAATCATCCTCATTGGTTGTATGAACCAACGCAACACCGGCGACTATGGGTAGCTTTCATCGTCGTGCTCACATTGACGGTGGTGGCTGAACTGATCTGGCCGATCCACGGACATTTTGATATCGAGTCGCTGTTCGGCTTTAATGCACTTTACGGATTCATAGTCTGCGCGCTGATGATCGCATTCGCAAAGCTACTCGCATTGTGGCTGAAACGTCCCGATACGTATTACGACGAATCGTCTGCGCATGATTCATCTGAGGCATTAGCGGATACTGTCGCGCACACGACAAACACAAGCGACCAGGAGCAGCCTTGACTAGCTTGCTCATGCATCCCGGACTGGTGCTGCTCGCAGGTGGCCTGTTGCTGACCCAACTTAATGGTTGGCAGCGTCAGAGCCTGCAAATTGCCGTCCCGCTGCTGGCGCTGGCGCTCGTCTGGCAAGTGCCCGACGGCCCCGTGTGGCAGCTACAGTACCTCGACCAATCGCTGACACCGCTGCAAGGCGACAAACTCTCTCGTTTGTTCGCCACCATCTTCGCACTCATGGCTTTTGGCGGTGGCTTGTATGCGCTCACGCAGCGCAGCAAATTGGAACTGGCCGCTGCGTACGGCTACGCTGGCTCGGCGATCGGTGTCGCGCTGGCTGGTGATTGGATCACCGTGTTCGTTTTCTGGGAAATGATGGCTATTGGCTCCACCCTGGTGCTGTGGAGCGCGGCTACGCCCGCGAGCGGTCTTGCCGCACAACGCTACCTGCTGGTGCATGTCCTCGGAGGTGTCGTACTCTTCGCGGGCATCGTTGGACATGTACATGCAACTGGCAGCATCGCATTTGCAGCCGTACCCACGGACAGTGTCGCTGGCTGGCTAATACTGATCGGCCTGCTGATTAATGCCGGCGCACCTCCGTTCTCAGCCTGGTTGCCCGATGCCTATCCCGAAGCGAGCTGGAGCGGCACCGTGTTCCTCTCCGCATTCACCACCAAGACCGCTGTGTACACACTGATCCGTGGCTTCCCTGGTCACGAGCTACTGATATGGGTCGGCCTGTTCATGGTCTTCTACGGCATCGTTTATGCGCTGCTGGAAAACGACATGCGACGCATCCTCGCGTATTCGATTGTTAATCAAGTAGGCTTCATGGTGGCGGGCATCGGTATTGGCACTGAGATGGCCTTGAATGGCGCGGCTGCCCATGCATTCACCCACATCATCTACAAGGCGCTTCTGCTGATGTCGGCGGGTGCGGTACTTGTCATGACCCAACGGCGCAAATGTTCGGAACTAGGTGGACTGGTTCACAGCATGCCCTTCACCACGGTGTGCGCATCGATTGGCGCACTGGCCATCTCGTCGTTCCCACTCACCTCCGGCTTCATATCGAAATCCATGATCTCGCAATCCGCGGCCGATGGTCATCTGCTGTGGGTCTGGCTGCTGATGACCGCTGCTTCTGCCGGCGTGTTCCTGCATGCAGGAATCAAGTTCCCGTGGTTCGTATTCTTTCAGAAGGATTCCGGACTGCGTCCGGCTGAGCCACCACTGAGTATGCGGGCGGCGATGCTGCTCATGGCGTTTCTATGTATCGCTCTCGGGCTCTGGCCAGAGGCGCTCTATGCGTTACTGCCCTATCCAGTGGATTACGAACCCTACACAGCGTCGCACGTAGTCGCGCAACTTCAACTCCTGCTGTTCTCAGGACTGGCCTTCTTCGTTCTGCTGCGGTATCTCAAG
>JBEDGK010000177.1:0-11495 GCA_041174665.1 Pseudomonadota bacterium | reverse complement strand
TATGGGGAAGAACGGTTTGCTTTTCAGATTGCAAAGGCGATTGTTGCTCGCAGGGCAGTCGAGCCAATTACCGGCACGCGAGACCTCGCAGCGATCGTGGCTGGCGCCGTCAAGACCCGTGAACAAGGGAAAGACCCGGCCACCCGGACTTTTCAGGCTATACGGATTTTCATCAATAAGGAACTGGAAGAACTGGAAGCAGGTTTAGCACAGGCATACGGCCGTCTTGCGCCGTCCGGGAGAATGGTGGTGATCAGTTTTCATTCGCTTGAGGATCGTATCGTCAAGCGGTTCATGGCCGGAAAGGCCACTGCGCCGCAGCCTGACCGTCGCCTGCCGATTCGTGCCGCTGATCTGCCTCAGCCGGAAATGAGATTGCTATCGCGCTGCAAGCCCGGCGAGACCGAGATTGCAGCCAATCCCCGCGCACGCTCTGCTGTGATGCGCAGCGCGATGCGGCTGCCCTCCGGAGCGCCGGCATGAGTAACCGCGCGCTCCTCACACTCGTCGCCCTGCTGGTGGCCTGTTCACTGTTGCTGGTGAATTCACAGTTTCACGCGCGACGCCTGTTCATCGAGCTTGAGAGCGTTCAGCTGCGGCAGAAAGAGCTGGAGACCGAGTGGGCGCAGCTGCAGCTGGAGCAATCACTGCTGGCCAAGCATGCGCGCATCGACAACATGGCGCGCAGTTCGCTGAACATGTCGGCACCCGGACCCGGCCGCACGCAGTACATGAAGTACATGACGCTGGGAGGGCGATAATGCGAGCGCCCAGCAGAAAAGCAGCAGGACGCGGCGTGGCTTTCGCCGCCAATCCTGTGCTCGCCGTCAAGCTGCCTGCTTGGCGCTCTCGCCTTGCGCTATTCCTGATTTTTGCCGCGTTTGTTGCGCTGGCTGCGCGCGCCTTCTGGCTGCAGGCAATGTCCACTGACTTCCTGCAGAAAAAAGGTGAATCGCGTTACGCGCGCACACTGGAATTACCGGCGGTGCGCGGCAAGATTCTCGATCGCAGCGGTGAAGTGATGGCATCTTCCTTGCCTGTGAAAGCCATCTGGGCGATTCCCGATAGCGTCGAGACGTCTCCCGAGAAGCTGCGGCACCTCGCGCAATTACTCGATATCGGCTATCCCGAGCTGAAAAAAAAGCTCGAATCGGACACTAATTTTGTTTATCTGAAGCGTCAGGTCGAGAACGATATCGCCGACAAGGTGATCGCGCTCGATATTCCCGGCGTACATACCAAAAAAGAGTACAAGCGCTTCTATCCTGCGGGACAAGTGGCCGCCCATGTGCTGGGCTTCACCAATGTGGAGGACAAAGGTCAGGAGGGCATGGAGCTGGCGCATCAGTCAGCGCTGGGTGGCGTGACGGGAAGCCGGCGCGTGATTCGTGATCGCCTGGGTCGAGTCGTGGATGATATTGCGCTCTTGCGCGAACCTCAGGATGGTCGTGATCTCACCCTCTCCATCGACAGCAAGATTCAATACATTGCGTTCACCGAGCTGCAGCAGGCCGTCGAGCAGCACAAGGCCAAAGCTGGCGCCATTGTCGTGCTCGATGTGAAGACTGGCGAAGTGCTCGCGCTGGCCAACATGCCGACCTACAACCCGAATAGCCGAGCAGGTCTGACAGGTGCTCAGCTGCGCAATCGGGTGTTCACGGACACGTATGAGCCCGGCTCCACGCTGAAACCATTCACCGTGGCGTTGGCCATGGAAAAAGGCCTGGTCTCACCGACGACGATGCTGGATACACCGAACAAGCTGACCATCGGTCCTTCTACGATTGGTGATTCGCATCCGCATGCAGGTACATTGTCCGTGTCACAGATCATCCAGCAGTCGTCCAACGTCGGCACGGTGCGCATGGCGCAAAAGCTCGAACCTCGGCAGATGTGGGACATGTTTTCCTCAGTCGGTTTTGGTCAGCAGCCGCGTTTCGGTTTTCCCGGCGCGGTGGCTGGTCGCATGCGTCCCTATAAAACATGGCGACCCATCGAGCAGGCCACCATGAGCTATGGCCACGGCATTTCGGTATCGCTGATACAGGTAGCCCGTTCTTACATGATCTTCGCGCGCAATGGCGAAATGATTCCTCTGTCCTTCCAGAAAGTGGCACGGGAGCCGCAGGGGCAGAGAGTGATCAGCGAAAAAACGGCAGTTCAGATGCGCGCCATGCTTGAGCTGGTCGTCGGCCCCGGGGGCACGGCACCGCAAGCGCAGGTCCGTGGCTACCGGGTGGCAGGTAAGACCGGCACGGCACACAAGCTGGAGAACGGCCGTTATGTGAATAAGTATGTTGCATCCTTCGTCGGTCTCGCACCGGCATCGGATCCGCGCATCATCATCGCAGTGATGATCGATGAACCCAGCGCAGGTAAGCATTTTGGTGGTCTGGTCGCTGCGCCCGTATTCGCCAGTGTTACGGCCAGCACACTGCGTTCATTGAATGTGCCGCCGGACGCGAGCGTGACGAATGTGATCATGCCAAACGTGCCAGTGGCGGAGAGCATGTGATGGCAGCGGCCATATTCGAGACAACAGACCTGAGCCGCTGGCTGCGTGATATTGCGCCAGCAGCGCAGCTCTCGCTCGATTCGCGCCGTATTCAACGCGGCGATATATTCATCGCCTGTCCCGGCGAGAACGGCGATGGTCGCGACTACATAGCGCAAGCGATTGAATCCGGTGCGAGAGCTGTATTGTTCGATACAGTGGGAGATTTCCAATGGAAACCGGATTGGAAGGTTGAACATCGCGGCGTAGCGGGACTCGCATCAAGCGCCGGTCGTATCGCGAATGATTGGTACGGCAAGCCAGATAGTGGGATGTTCAGCGTCGCAGTGACTGGTACCAATGGCAAGACCTCCTGCACCCAGTGGCTAGGGCAGGCGCTGTCGCGTGACGGCTTGCCGACCAGTGTGATTGGCACGCTGGGCGTTGGTCTGTATCGTCATGGCGAGTGCGGCGACTTTGTGCCCACGGGTTTCACTACGCCCGATGCAGTTCAGCTCGCGCGTCAGCTAGCTGCACAGCGCAGCAGCGGCGCCAAGGCATTGGCAATCGAAGCCTCATCAATAGGATTGGTGCAGCGCAGACTGGATGATCTGCATGTCGATGTCGCCGTGCTGACGAATTTCACGCGCGACCATCTCGATTTTCATGGCGACATGGCTGCATACGAATCGGCCAAGGCCAAATTGTTCGACTGGCCCGGACTGCAACATGCCGTCATCAATCTGGATGATCCGATGGGTGTGCGGCGGTTGGCACAGCTACGCGAGCGCCAGCCTCGCGTCGAGGTGTTGGGCTATACGGTCGAGGGCGCGACAGCGCCGGATGTCGCCGTACTCTGCGCTTCCGATATCCGCATCAGCCAGCATGGAGCCAGCTTTCAGCTGTCTTCTCCCTTCGGTAATGGCAACGTGCGCACGCACCTGATTGGACGCTTCAATGTCAGCAATGTGCTGGCGGTGGCGGGCGTGTTGTTTGCACGTGGTCTTGCATGGAGCAGCGTGATCCGTCATCTGGAATCGCTGTCCGCCGTGCCGGGGCGGATGCAGCAGCTGGGCGGCAACGATGGTCCGTTGGCTGTGATCGATTATGCGCACACGCCCGATGCACTGGAGAAGGCCCTGCACACGCTTCGGCAAGTGGCCGATGCGCGCCATGGTCAGCTGTGGTGTGTGTTCGGCTGTGGCGGTGACCGTGATCCGGGCAAGCGCGCGCAGATGGGTGCGGCAGCGCTGGCAGCTGATCATCTGGTCATCACCAGCGACAACCCACGCAGTGAAAATCCCTCGGACATCATTGCGCAGATACTCAGTGGCGCTGAGGATGCCGGCAAAGATCGAGTCCAAGTGATCGAGGATCGTGCCAATGCGATCCTCTCCGCGATACGCCATGCCGACAAGAATGACGTGGTGCTGGTTGCCGGCAAGGGCCATGAGGATTACCAGGAAATCAAAGGCAAGAAGCTCGCCTTCCGCGACGCCGATCATGCCGCGCTGGCGCTGGCCACGCGTGCCACACGTTACGGAGGTCATTGATGCGCGCGAGCCTCTCTGATTTGCTGAGTGTATTGCCCGGGGCGCGGATGACCGCCAACGCCAGCATTGATGGCGTGTCCACCAACAGCAAGGCGGTCGCCAAAGGCAACCTGTTCGTCGCCTTGCGTGGCGAGCGCTTCGATGCGCATGAGTTTTTGCCGGAGGTCGTCGCGCAGGATGCAGCAGCGGTCATCGTTGAGCGTGTACCCGAGGGTTTTTCGCTGCCCGCACTAGTGGTAAGTGACGCCCGTCATGCGCTGGGCCAGATCGCGAATTTTTGGCGCAGACAATTCGACATCCCAGTCATTGGTGTGGCCGGCAGCAATGGCAAGACCACCGTCAAGGAAATGATTGCCTCAGTTCTTGCGGCCGCTTTTGGTGAGGGCAAGTATTTGTCCACACGAGGCAATCTGAACAATGAGATCGGCGTACCGCTGACATTGTTCAGGCTGAGATCCGCCCATCGCGCTGCCGTGATTGAAATGGGCATGAATCATCCCGGAGAGATCGCACGTCTGGCCGAGATTGCCGAACCGACGGTCGGTCTGGTGAACAACGCGCAGCGAGAGCATCAGGAATTCATGGCGAGCGTTGCTGCAGTGGCCGAAGAGAATGGTTCGGTAATCCGACTGCTGGGCAACAATGGCTATGCCGTATTCCCAGCCGATGATGATTACGCTTCGCTGTGGCAGGCCTATGCTGGCGATCGTCGCACGATGAGTTTCGGTCTTGACGATCGCGCTGCCGTGACCTGCCAGTGGCGGCCACGCGATTTTGGCAGCGATCTGCAAATCAACGCTGCCGGACACACTATCAATGTCTCGCTGTCGGCGGCTGGTATTCACAATGTACGCAATGCGCTCGCTGCTTGTGCTGCGGCGCTCGCCATTGGCATTGATACCGACAGTATCGCGCGCGGCCTGCAATCATTCACGCCCGTCGCGGGTCGTCTGCAGCGCAAGAGCGCGCATAACGGCGCACTGGTCATTGACGATACCTACAACGCCAATCCCGACTCGGTGCGAGCCGCGATCGATGTGCTGGCCGCCGCGCCTGCGCCGCGCACACTGGTACTCGGCGATATGGGGGAGGTCGGTAGTGAAGGCGTCGCTTTTCATGAAGAGATCGGCAGCTATGCACGTGCCCGGCAGATCGATCAGTTATTCACGCTGGGTGCACTGGCTCGTCATGCCAGCCTCGCATTCGGCAGCGCAGCTCGGCATTTCGAGACTATGGACACACTGAATCAGGAAATCGCTGCTGTGCCTTCTGGCGCCAGCGTACTCGTTAAAGGTTCACGCTTCATGAAGATGGAGCGCGTGGTGGACAGGCTGACTGGCGTCTCGGCGGGAGGTCATTGAGATGTTGCTCTGGCTTGCTCAACAATTCCAGGACCAGCTTGGCGCGCTGCGGGTTTTCAATTTCATTACCTTCCGTGCAGTGTTTGCGACACTGACGGCGCTGCTGATTGGTTTGCTGTCCGGTCCGGCGGTGATTCGCATGTTGACCACCCTGAAGGTGGGACAGGCAGTGCGCACCGATGGTCCGCAGACGCATCTGGTGAAGTCCGGTACGCCGACCATGGGTGGTGCGCTCATCTTGATCGGTATCGGTGTATCGACACTGCTATGGGGTGATTGGAGCAATCGCTTCATCTGGCCTGTGCTGATCGTCACGCTGGGTTTTGGCATCATCGGCTGGGTGGATGACTATCGCAAGGTAGTCTACAAAGACCCGAATGGCATGCGCTCGCGCGAAAAATACTTCTGGCAATCGCTGATTGGTTTGCTGGCTGCGTTCTATCTGGCATTCTCGGTATCGGGTCCGACCAATACCAAAGTGTGGGAACTATTTCTTGCGTGGGTGCAGTCTGGATTTTCGATGGATCTGCCGCCCAAGGCTGACCTGATCGTGCCCTTCTTCAAAACGATCAGCTATCCGCTCGGGGTCTGGGGCTTCATCGCACTGACCTACTTCGTCATCGTCGGCACCAGCAATGCAGTGAACCTGACCGATGGTCTTGACGGACTGGCGATCATGCCGACAGTGATGGTCGGTTCCGCGCTGGGCCTCTTCGCCTACCTGACCGGCAGCGCAACGTATGCGAAATACCTGCTCATACCGCACATACCGGGCGCGGGTGAATTATTGATTTTCTGCGGCGCGATGGCCGGTGCGGGGCTCGCCTTCTTGTGGTTTAACGCATACCCGGCACAGGTATTCATGGGTGATGTCGGTGCGCTGGCGCTGGGTGGCGCATTGGGCACCATCGCGGTCATCGTCCGCCAAGAGATCGTGCTTTTCATCATGGGCGGCGTCTTTGTGGTCGAGACCTTATCTGTCATGCTGCAAGTCGCCTACTTCAAATACACCAAGATGAAGACAGGTGTCGGCAAACGCGTTCTGCTGATGGCGCCGCTGCATCACCACTATGAGCAAAAGGGCTGGAAAGAGACGCAGGTCGTCGTGCGCTTCTGGATCATCACCATGATGCTGGTGCTGGTCGGATTGTCAACGCTGAAGCTGCGCTAGTGATCGGCACAGGAATCAACACAGAGATGGAAACGCAGGGAATGAACTTGGCCGGCAAACACGCACTGGTACTCGGGCTCGGTGAATCGGGCCTCGCCATCGCGCACTGGCTCGCACGCGCCGGTGCGCGGCTGCGCGTTGCCGACACGCGTCCCTTCCCCGAGCGTCTGGACAGACTGCGCGAGCTCGTGCCGACGGCGGAATTCATCGCAGGCGAATTCACGGCATCCCTCCTCGACGCCATCGATCTGGTGCTGCTCAGTCCCGGCCTGTCGCCCGGCAAAGAACTCGCCGCGATACTTCCGGCAGCACAGGAGAAGCAGATTCCTGTCTGGGGCGAGATCGAATTGTTTGCGCAGGCACTAAGCGCGCTGAAAGCAGAGCGCGGCTACCAGCCCAAGGTGCTGGCGATCACGGGGACCAATGGCAAGACGACAGTGACCAACCTGACCGGCCATCTGTGTCGCGCGGCCGGCCTGTCGGTCAGAGTGGCCGGCAATATCAGCCCGGCGGCGCTCGATGTGCTGCGTGAAGCGCTGGATCAAGACAGTCTGCCCGATTGCTGGGTGCTGGAGCTCTCCAGCTTCCAGCTATGGAGCACGCACACGCTAGACGCTGATGCGGCCACGGTGCTGAATCTGACACAAGATCACCTCGACTGGCATGGCGATATGGAAGCCTATGCCAAAGCCAAGCAGCGTATCTTTGGTGCGCGCACAGTACGCGTGCTTAACCGCGACGATACGCTCGTGATGAAGATGACTGGCAAGGATGCGAGCGTGGTGAGCTTTGGCACCGATGCGCCTGCCGAGGCAGATTATCTCGGCATGACTGAGGAGCATGGTGTGCGCTGGTTGATGCTCGCCGTGAGTACCGAAGAAAAAAGTGAGAAAAAGCGACGCGGAAAGGCCAAGCGCGAGAACGATCTGTTCCTGAACCGCCTGATGCCCGCTGATGCGCTCAAAATACGCGGTCGTCACAACGCCGCAAATGTACTGGCTGCGCTGGCGCTCTGCCGCGCGATCGAACTGCCACTTGCGCCGCTGCTGCATGCGGCGCGTCAGTACAAGGGCGAATCGCATCGCGTGGAGAGTGTGACCGCCATCGCTGGCGTCGAGTACGTAGACGACAGTAAAGGGACCAATGTTGGTGCCACCATCGCCGCACTCGAAGGTCTTGGCGATCTGAATGCCGTCGGTGAACCACGCCTGATACTCATTGCGGGCGGCGATGGCAAGGGGCAGGATTTCACGCCGCTTGCCGGGCCGGTGAAGCGCCACGCAAAAGCCGTGATGCTGATTGGCCGTGACGGCCCGGCCATACACGAGGCGCTGAACAGCACCGGCGTCTCCCTGATGGATTGCTGGACGCTGGAGCAGGCTGTCGAGCGAGCTGCCGAGATCGCCAAAGAAGGCGATATCGTGCTGCTATCGCCGGCTTGCGCAAGCTTCGACATGTTCACCAATTACGCACATCGCGCAGAGGTGTTCATCAATGCAGTGCGCGAGCTCGGGCTGTCGCGCGGGGAGGTCAGTGCATGAAGATGACCTTGCCCTGGCTCGGAGCGAACGAGGTATCGCCGACCGATGTGCGTATCGGGCAGCGCTCGAGCATGCTTGAGTACGATCAGCCGCTGGTCTGGGTCACCTTGCTGCTGCTGTTGGGCGGTGTCGTTATGGTGTATTCCGCATCCATCAGCTTGCCGGATTCGCCCAAGTACGCCAACTACAAGAACCATCATTTCCTGCTGCGGCAGACGACGTTTGTCTTCATCGGCCTGCTGGCGGGTTTGTTTGCTTTCCGGTTGAAGATAGAGCAATGGCAAAAAGCGGCGCCCACGCTGTTTATCATCTCGCTGGTACTGATGGTGCTGGTCCTGATTCCTGGTATCGGCAAGGGCGTGAATGGTGCGCGTCGCTGGATAGGATTTGGTGGCCTGAACCTGCAGCCTTCCGAACTTCTGAAGTTGATGATGGTCCTTTACGCGGCCGACTTCACATTGCGCAAGCAGCAGTACATGCACAAGCTGACCAAAGGCTTTCTGCCGATGGCGCTGGCGGTCGGATTTGTCGGCGGCCTGCTGCTGCTGCAGCCTGATCTGGGTGCGTTCGGCGTGATCGTCTGTATCGCGATGGGTATCTTGTTCCTGGGTGGCTTCAACATCATTTGGTTCAGCGGCATTATCGGCGTGCTCGGCGCGGTGTTTTCGCTGGTGATTCTGCTGTCGCCATGGCGGCGCGAGCGCTTGCTCGCCTACATGAATCCCTGGGACGAACAAAACGTGTTGGGTAAGGCCTATCAATTGTCACACTCGCTGATTGCCTTCGGTCGAGGCGAGCTATTTGGTGTTGGCCTGGGCGGCAGCGTCGAAAAGTTACATTACCTTCCTGAAGCACACACCGATTTTCTACTGGCCGTGATCGGGGAAGAGCTCGGCCTGGCCGGCGTACTGCTGGTCACCATCGCCTTCTACTGGATCGTGCGCCGTGCGTTCGAGATCGGCCGTCAGGCCATCGCCGTCGATGATGTATTCGCCGGACTCGTCGCCAAGGGCATAGGTATCTGGATCGGTGTGCAGGCCTTTATCAACATGGGCGTCAATCTCGGGCTGCTGCCGACCAAGGGACTGACCTTGCCGCTGATGAGTTATGGCGGTTCGGGGGTGGTCATTAACTGTATCGGATTGGCGGTACTGCTGAGAATAGACTATGAGAACAGAGTGCTGATGCGCGGAGGTCGCGCATGAGCCGCCTGCTCATCATGGCCGCTGGCACTGGCGGTCACATTTTCCCGGGTCTGGCGATCGCCGACACGATGCGCGCGCGTGGCTGGCAGGTGTCCTGGCTAGGTACCACACGTGGCATGGAAGCAGACATCGTGCCGCGTCACGGCGTGGATTTTGATGCCATCGATTTCACCGGATTGCGCGGCAAAGGTCTGCTGCACACAGTCACTGGCGCAATCAAGCTGGTGCTGAGTTTTTTCAGCTGTCTGTCCATACTATTGCGACGCAAGCCCGATGTGGTGCTCGGCATGGGTGGCTATGTGACGGTGCCCGGCGGCGTCGTGGCGAAAGTCTGCGGCGTGCCCTTGGCATTGGTGAATGCCGATGCTGAACTACTGATGTCAAACAAGGCATTGCTGCCCTTCGCCCGAAAAATACTGTTCGGCTTCGCGACGCAGGGCGACGACCTTCAACACAAAGTACAAGTGACCGGCAATCCGGTACGGCGCGAAATACGCGAATTACCTTTGCCGTCGCAGCGCTATGGAGCACGCACCGGTGCACTGAACATACTCGTCATTGGCGGCAGCTTGGGCGCCAAAGTATTGAATGAGACAGTGCCCGCGGCACTGGCGCTGATTGACGAATCGGAAAGACCACACGTCGTACATCAATCCGGCAGGCAGCATATCGCTGCACTGCGCGATCTCTATGCGCAACATCGCGTCCATGCCGACGTGGTGGATTTCATTGATGACATGGCCTCGCGCTATGCGTGGGCCGATATCGTGATCTGCCGTGCCGGTGCGATCACGGTGACTGAATTATGCGCAGCCGGTGTGGCCAGTGTGCTGGTGCCCTTCATCGCATCAACCACATCGCATCAGCGTGACAACGCGCGCTGGATGGCAAGTGCCGGTGCAGCGATCCATCAGCCGCAAAGCGAACTGAATGTGGACGCACTGGCATCCCTGATCAAGACACTGACCCGCGAGCGTTGCCTGCACATGGCCGATGCGGCGTACCGGCATGGAAGGCACGACGCCAATGAAGCGATTGCGCAGGTGCTCGAAACTTTGGGACATTCATGAAACACAAGGTTAAACACATACATTTCGTTGGCCAAGCAGCGCGGTCGCGCTGCGGTCGTTCACAGGCAGCGAAGCTGGAGCCGACGGGGATGCACCACTGACATGAAACACAAGGTTAAACACATACACTTCGTTGGCATCGGCGGCTCCGGTATGAGTGGCATCGCCGAGGTGCTGCTGAATCTTGGCTATACCGTGTCCGGTTCCGACCTGTCGAGCAATGCGGCCAGTCGGCGGCTGGCTGAGCTCGGTGCCTGTATACGCATTGGCCATTCACCAGAAAATGTCGATGGTGCAGATGCCATCGTGACCTCGACTGCAGTGCAACCTAATAATCCGGAGGTGATCGCGGCGCGTGCGCGTCACATTCCCATCGTGCCACGTGCCGTGATGTTGGCTGAATTGATGCGCTTAAAGCGCGGTATCGCCATAGCGGGCACCCATGGCAAGACCACGACCACCAGTCTCGTGGCCAGTATTCTCGCCGAGGGTGGGTTGGATCCGACCTTCGTGATAGGTGGCCGTCTGAACAGCGCGGGTGCGAATGCCAAGCTTGGCACGGGCGAGTTCATCGTGGCCGAAGCTGATGAATCGGATGCGTCTTTCCTGAACTTGTCCCCAGTGATCGAGGTCATCACGAACATCGACGCCGATCATATGGAAACCTATGATCACAGTTTCGCGAAACTGAAACAGGCCTTCATTGAGTTTACCCATCGACTGCCTTTTTATGGTGTCGCGATTCTGTGTGTTGATGATCGCAACGTGCGCGAGATCATGCCCTTCATTTCCAAGATGGTGATGACCTATGGCTTTCATGAAGAAGCCAATGTGCGCGCTGTCGATGCGCGCGCGGTCAATAGTCATATGGAATTCACCGTACTTCAGAAAGACTATGAGCCGCTGTCGGTACGGCTTAACCAGCCGGGCATGCACAACGTGCAAAACGCCTGCGCCGCGATCGCGATCGCTCGCGAACTGGACATCGCCGACGAGCACATACAAAAAGCGCTGCAAAACTTCACCGGTGTCGGGCGTCGCTTTACCAAGTACGGCAAGCTGCCGCTGCCGGCGGGCGGCAGCTTCATGCTGGTCGATGA
>JBEDGK010000176.1:0-6419 GCA_041174665.1 Pseudomonadota bacterium | reverse complement strand
CTATTCCCAGCACAAAGGTTTGCCCAGCTCCTGCTTCGGTGACACCGAGTACTTTGCTCAGCAGATGCGGCAATTTCAGGATCAGTAAAACCGGTGTTTTGGGGCGCGCTCATCCTGATTTTCCCTAGCGCTGCGTTGGCTTTATCCGATCACCGTGTTTGAGCGAAGGGGGCGGGTAGACAATCACGTCAGTACCGCTTTGGGGACCGCGTTGGAGTTCATCACGCACCCAGGCTTGTCGCCCGTTGCGTGCAACGACATCAACCTCTTGAAGTACGGCTTTTCCGGCATGAACCATGAACAGTGCCTGCTTTGAGCCGTATGGAAAAATCGCGCCGATTGGTGCGATGAGCGCGCCATCGGTAACTTGCACCGGGATGCGCACGTCAACACGGAAACGATCGCCCAGTGTCTGCCGTTGCTCGACCGGTGAGACAATATCGAGTACGACGTTTACCCGCTGCTCTTCCACGCCCAGAGCGGATACTTTAGTGATAGCTGAGGGCTCGATGCGGCGAACGGTGGCGCGCAATGCGCCGCCGCCCCAGTTCAGCAGTTCGGCCTCCATGCCTTCGCGCACTTGCGTCGCATCTTCGGTGAGCAGGTCGGCAACCACCTCCAGCTGGTGGGTGTCGCCGATCTCGACCATGGGCGTGCCCATCACGACGACATTCTCGCTTTGCAGCGGCAGGCGCAGTACCTTTCCGTTGGCGGGAGACCTGATAGCCCGGGTAGTCCCGGAGGAGCGCGCCGGTTTTGACGATTCACGGAGCATGGCCTCGGCCTCGGCCAGCGTGTGTAGCGTGACCTGTGCCTGATGTTGCGTACTTTGGAGCTCCTTCTCGCGCAAGCTCTGCGCCAGCCGCAACGTGTCTCGCTGCGCGGCAGAGATGAAATGCTGCTGGTATAGTTGTTCGCTGCGTTGGGTATCCGATTGTGCCTGTTGCAGTGCCGATTGTGCGCGTTCGACGGAAGTTTTGGCGACAAGCACCTGTGCCTGAAGAGATAGTATGTGTTCGCGCTGTGTCTGTACCTCCCGTTCATTGAGCAGTGCGGGTGATACGGGCCGAAGATAGGCAATGACATCACCCTGACGAACCGTATCGCCTTCTTTTAGCGACAGGCGTTCCATCTGCCCAGTCAGTGGTGCCGAGACAATATAGCGATCACGAAGCTGCGTCCAGCCGTCATTTTCTATGCTGCGCTCGAACCGACCCCGTTGCAGCTTTTCAGTTTCAACCTCTAGTGGGCGCGGCGAGAATGCCCAGAGAATCACGCCAAGTGCTAGTAATACGAGCAGGCTATAAAGAATTTTTCTGTTCACTGGATTCGGAAAATTATTTGATCATATTCAGTCACGCGCCTTAAGCACGGCTACCAGATCAAGAGTAGCAATACGACGAGCGACGATCCCGGCACTTACAGCGGCAGCAAGCGCAATACACAGTGCCGCATAGGCATAGGTGGGTGGACGTATCACGAGCGCGAAGTAGAACTCTTCAGTCTTTGTCATCTGCACGATGGTCGAGGCGAGCAAATAGCCTCCGATCAGACCGAGTGGCAGCGCGGCTACCATCGCGATGCCGAGTTCACCGAGCAGCAAAGCAGACACTTCGCCTCGGGTAAAGCCGAGCACGCGCAGACTGGCGAGTTCCCACGATCGCTCTGCCAGCGCGATCCGTGCCTGGTTGTAGACCACGCCAATCGCGATCACAGTGGCAAACAATGTCAGCACGGTGCTGATGATTAGTAGATTGCGTGCAGTAATGCTTTCGATGTTTGCCAGCATCACAGCCTTACTGATGGCCATTGCTACTTGCGGTATGTGTCGCAATTTCTCTAAAAGTGCAGGTTCACCGCCGCGCTGCACCGTCAGTGTCAGCTGGTTTACCACATTGCCCTCATGCACAAGATGGTTGAGGCTACGCCTTTCCATGTACGCGCTCATGCCCATCATTTCGCGAACAGTTGCTACGACGATCAGGTTGATCTTGAGACGCTCGCCTTCCTGAACTTCCATGCTGACTGCATCACCAGGCTTTACATGTAGTCTTTCTGCGAGACGATCAGTGAGCAGCAGTCCGCCTATGGGAGGTGCATAAGCGCGGCGCTCGACGTCCAGGATGCGGTGCAGTTGTGGCTGTTCGGCTTTGCCCTGAATCATGCCCCGCCACTCATGGTGCGCATGTACCAGTCGGACATTGATATTGCGCGAGCTTTCTACGGCGGTGACTTCGGGCAAATGAGCAAACAGCGCTGCCACTGTCGCAGGCCGCGGATCGATCAAATACACAGAAACATCGCCGCGCAACGCATGTCGGAACTGAGTATCGATCAGCAGTGCGATCGAATCTCGCGAGAAGGTACCAGCGATCAGCACAGCCATGGAGGCCATGATGCCAACGACCATAAATACACTGCGCCAGCGATGGCGGTGCATATTACGCAAGATCATTCGCAGACCGGTGGAGAGTTTCAGTCTTTGTGCAAGCGGTTCGATCAAGGATCGTCGATACAGGCTCGGTGAAGGCGGTCGCATCGCCTCAGCCGGAGACAGATGCATGACCGCGCGTAGCGCACCCCATGCCGCTACCGTGCCTGTGAGCAGCGTCGCAAGAAAGGCGACGAGTATCAGTTCTGCACGAACCTGATAGAGAAATACGGGGAAATGGAATACCTGCTGATACAGTACGGTCAACTGTTGGCCGAGCCAGTAGCCCGCCACCACGCCGGTAATCACGCCAGCCAGCACGATCAGCGCTACTTGCTTGAGGTAATGCAGAGTGACAAGGAGGTTGTCATAGCCGAGTGCCTTGAGTGCAGCGATCTGCTCGCGCTGCAAGGTGATCTGCCGACCCAGAACGACATTGAGTAAAAAGGCGGCGACAGCAAGGAAGATCGACGGCAAAACCGTGCCCATCACGCGCTGCTCACGTATCTCGGCATCAAGCATTTTGTGAGACATATGCTCGCTGCGGCCATAGGCCCGTGATCCGCCAAAGGGTGTCATCAGACGACTTACGTTATCGATCACTTGTGCCTCGGACGCGCCTGGGGCGAGTCGAATGGCCAGATGATTGAATGCGCCTTCCATGTCGCTGGCTCGCGCAAGTGACTTTTCGTCTATCCAGAACACACCGAAGCCACGTAAATCAGGCGCTCCGATCAGTCCAGCGAACAAGGTGTCCGGCGAGAGTGCAATGCCGGCCACGAGCAAGGCCTGGCGTTTGCCATTCAACAGCATAGAAATTTCATCACCTGGCTTTAGCTGGCGTGCGCGTGCGAAGCCCTCTGACACCAGAACTTCCAGCCGATCTGTCATTGAGCCGCCCGTACCACCGATCATCCTGCCAGTACGCAGATAAACCTGATTCAGCTCTGGCAGCTGGCGCGGGTTGATTCCAACCATCCGACCCGTCATAGGGTCAGATACGCCCGGCAGATCGATTTGTGCCAGCATGCTGACGGAGCCCTCGACCTTTGCAATGCCCGACACTTCGGCTATACGCGCCATCAGCTGCAGTGGAGCGCGTTTGAGCTCACCGAACACATTTGCGAAGTGATGACGGACATAGGCAAGATCGCGCGAGGCAGCCAGAGAGTCCTGCGCGCTGTAGGTGGTGATAAAGCCTGCGACAGCGCTTGCTACAACCAGTGCAAGACTCACGGCCTGGCTGCGGATCCGCCATAGATCACGCAACATTTTGCGATCCAATGCCCTCACCAGGACAGCTCCGAGGGCAGGAGTTTTTTTTCCGGTACTACGATACGCTGTATACGTCCATCGGCCAGGTACAGCACGCGATCAGCCATGCCAGCAATGGAAGCATTGTGCGTGATCACGAGGGTGGTGGTACCCATCGTACGATTGATTGTATTGATCACTTCGAGCACTTGCTTGCCCGTCTGATAGTCGAGTGCCCCAGTAGGCTCGTCACACAGCAGCACGTCGGGCTGTTTGGCAATGGCACGCGCGATGGCGACACGCTGCTGCTCACCGCCAGAGAGTTGAGAAGGAAAATGATCCTTGCGTTCGCCCAAACCTACACGATCGAGTGCCTCCTCTGCCGGTAGGGGATGAGAGGCAATATCCGTTACCAGTTGGACGTTTTCTCGAGCAGTCAGGCTGGGGATGAGATTGTAGAATTGGAAGACGAATCCCACATGCTCGCGACGGTATCGGGTCAGCTCGTCATCGCTGGCGTCCTCAAGACGATGGTCTGCACAACGGGCGCTACCGCTACTGGGACGGTCCAGTCCGCCGAGTATATTCAAGAGTGTGGACTTGCCGCTACCGGAGGGGCCCAGGAGCACAATGAATTCACCGCGGTAGATATCCAGATCCACGCCGTCCAGTGCGATGACCGTGGTGTCGCCCATCGTGTAAGTTTTTCTCAGTCCGCGCGTGACGAATACCGGCACGCTCGGTAGGTCAGAGCCGGCACGCACCCGTTGTCCTGTCGGTGGCTTGCTTGAAAGACATACCGCATGAGCATAAGGAAACAGCCTGTCCAGACCTTGAGTGATCACAAGCTCAGCGTCAGGGCGATACTGGATAAATCTGCGTTTGATGGCGAGCCGGCGTTGCTCACTTGGGTGTGACACAGCAAAATCAAGGGCTTATCTCAGTTAACGCCGCTGATAAGGTTTCCGGTTTTTTGAGTTGGCGCTACCGCGGATCCGCCGGGCGAGTACACTTCGCTTATTGAAAATTTCTTTCAAGAGGTGGAGCAATGCGGGCAATGATGGGATCTAGGATAGTCGGTCGATTGATGGCTTGTGGGTTTGCAGTCGGACTGCTGGCGCTATGCAGTGCTGCGAACGCTGCAGCGGTGCTGGAAATGACTGATTTCAGTAAGTCTGGGGAGAAGAAAACCGTACCTATTCATTCCGAAGAGCCGTTGTTATTCAATATCGAATTCTTCAGCGGCTGGTCGCATTGCGAGGTCGCCACTGGCACACATGCCGCGACAAAACAAACCCATGCATGGTTGCGCTGCTTCGGGTTGGACGATACGCAGATCGGGATGGTCTGTCAGGGCAATGAAAAACAAACCGTGGTACTTGGCCACAAGGACAACAATCCGAAGCGCGGCTCACTGTCGCTGATATGTCGCAGCGAGTGATCGTTTTTCAGAGCACTTTGTTTACGAATTGCGATCCGTCGCTTGCTGAGCCGATGCAGCATGACGCTTGAAATCCAGCCGGTACTCGCTGGGCGGTACCCAGCCATGCTTGCGCCAGTGATGTTGAACATCGGTGCCTCGCAGCCAATGATGGCGCGGGTCTGACCCGCTGAGATTCGTGTTCTGTTCATCCAGTACGTAGTGCATCAGATGGCTCCTGCAGGGTGGTTGGACGTGTCTGGAGCGATACCGCTCAAGCCTGTATAAAGATACAGTATTTTGCGGGCAATTTGTCCAGTTCAGTTATCGTTGCCTTTTGGATAATTGGATGGTGGGCTGTCCCACCGTTTCCGATCGCTGGGGTTTTCGCGCGCGAGCAAGGCATGGATCAAATGGCCATTTTGGGCGATCTGGTGGGCTATGGTCCGCTATGGCTCGTATCTGGGCGGAGTGGTAGAGCGCGGACGCGAGTTGCGGCGCGCGAGGGCGATTATCTTGTGAGGCAATCACGGTAGCTCCGCGAGCAACCCAGTGCTGACAGGGTCAACTTTGGCAGACATGCCGGGTTCTTGGACGCGCAATCATCTCGACGATCGGCAGCGCGAATGGTTGGAACGGTTGCCGCTGACCGAGCGCGTCGACAGCGTTTTCCTCATACAAACCACCGCAGAGGCGCCAGAGAAATGGCATTACGCGCTGGATGAACGACTCGCTTCGCGTTCATGAGCTTATCGCAACTCATTTGGTCGAAAAAAGTGTCCGTTTTTATTCATTAAACGATTCCTTCGCGGAGCTGGCGGGCTCTGAATGAATCACGCTTGCCACACCCCGTATCCTGCCTCGCGCAGCCTGATCGCGAGATCAACCTCCATGTAATGCGCATCCTCGTAGGTCATGGGGTTGTGCTCCTCGTACAACTCGGGTAAAAGCCGCAGGCCATAGTCCAGCACGAACCGGTTCGCCTGTATTCCAGCCTTGTGCCGGTCAAACCTCAGATCCGGGTCCAGTCCGGTCATGCCTACGTAGACGCAGGGCTTGCCGGGCCGATAGTCCGAATTGGCGCGCTTGAACTTTGGCTCGTAAAGGACGTCCCTCGAGAGCTCGATGACGTAGACGAAATGACGTTCGCGAAGCTTCATGCAGTCGGGACAGGGGGTGATTTACAGCCGCCAGTGTAGCGTCAGCCATCGCTCCACCTTATAGGCAATAAATCACATATTGACAGTCAGGCTGACCAGGCCGAATATCCGCGTAAACAAAGGAATAGAGCTTATGCAGATAGAGCCTATAGGC
>JBEDGK010000175.1:0-3190 GCA_041174665.1 Pseudomonadota bacterium | reverse complement strand
CTGCGACAGCGCGCGCATCACGGTGTCCATCATCGGGAATTTTTCATCCGTCGAGACACCGGAGGTCGGTTCGTCAAGCAGCAGCACTTCAGGCTGACGTGTCAGTGCCATTGCGATGTCGAGCAGCTTGCGCACGCCGCCAGGTAACTCCCCCACCGTGCGATGCGTGTGTGCAGAGAGCTCGAAACGCTCGAGCAGTTCCGCCGCGCGTACCTGCGCCGCCGAATTACGCGCCGGCTTCATGAACGACAGACCACCGGCCTGCGAAGCGATCGCGACCAGCATGTTGTCGAACACGGTCATTTCCTTGAACAGCTGCGGAATCTGGAATGAGCGCGCGACACCCATTCTGGCAATGCTGCGCGGCTCCAGTCCGGCGATGTTCTCGCCATGCAGCAGGATCTGTCCCTCGTCCGGCTTGATATAGCCGGTGATCATGTTCACGAACGTGGTCTTGCCTGCGCCATTGCTGCCGATCAGGCTGACCTTTTGTCCGGCTGGGACATCGATATTGATGTCGGAGGCGGCCACGACGGCGCCGAAGCGCTTTTGTATGCCGCGTGCCGAGATAGCGTACTCGTTGGTGCTCATGCCTGTTCTCCCTTGCGACGCTTGGTTTCCCACAGCGAGCCGATGCCGCGCGGAAGGAACCGGATCACGGCCAGCAAGAAGAGGCCGAGTGACAGCTGCCAGCTGTTGGGAAAATAAGCGCTCGAGAAAGATCGCACGATCTCCAGCACCGTTGATGCAATGAAGGCCGCCAGCACACTGTGATGGCCGGCGAGAATCGACACGAACACAAAATCACCCGAGGTGGTCCAGAAGCTGAACTCGGGTTCCACATGACCCAGTGCCATCACCGCGAGTGCGCCGCCCATGCCGCCGGTGAATGCAGCGATCAGGTAGTTGGCAGCGATCAGGTTCTGCACCGAGCTGCCGAGGTATTCGACACGTATCTCATTGTCGCGCGAGGCCAGTGCTACCAGTCCGCGTGTGGAGTCAAAGTAGATACGCACGCCGATGCCAACGATACCCGCCAGCGTGACAGTCACCGCAAAGCTGGCATAGCTGCTCCAGTTGTCCGCAGGACGCAGGCCGAACACGGTGGCCCGGCCCATGTTGAAACCGTCCGAGCCGCCGAGCGTCTGCGACTTGACCAGCAAGCCATACAGCACCATGGACAGTGCCAGTGACAGCATCGCAAAAAAGATGCCGCGATAACGGGCGATCAGGAAAGCAAAGGGCAGGGCGACGAGGAAGGCGAGCAAGCCGCCGCCGACCGCCAGCACGATGGCATCGGTGATGCCGAGATTACCGAACGAGAGTGCCGCTGTGTAGCCGCCCACTGCAAACACCAGACCCTGACCGAAGGACACGACGCCCGTGCGCATCAGTGAGACGATGCCCAGCGATACCAAGCCATTGGCTGCGGACATCGTGATCAGGAAAGTCAGCCATTTCGGCATCGCGGTGCCAGCGATGAGCAGCAAGGCGATGATGATCACGCCTGCCACCACCGAGCGCTGGGGAGAGGAAGAAGAGGTCATGGGGTTCATCTCAGATCTTCCTCGACTGTATGCGCTGGAACAGACCCTCGGGCCGGAACATCAGCACGACAGCCATCACCACGTAAATCGAGAACAGTTCAGCGACGGGCCAGATGTGCACCGCAGCCGAGCGCGCGATACCGACGATCAGTGCACCGATGGCAGCCCCCGGAATACTCCCGAGGCCACCGATGATCACTACCGCAAACGAAACAATCACCACGGCGACAGAGACGCCCGGCTGGACCGAGATCATCGGCGCGGTCAGTGCACCGCCCAGCGATGCAAGGAAAATACCGGTCGCAAACGCCAGCGTGTAGATGCGCGAGACATTGATACCCATGCTGGAAGCGACTTCTTCGCTGTGGATCACGGCCAGCACGATCTTGCCGATGCGGGTGCGGTTCAGGCCCCACCAGACGACATAGCCGACGACAACGGCCACCAGTACCAGCATGAAGTCATAGCCAACATAGGATTGCGGCCCTACATCGATCGTTCCGAAAAGCATGTAGGGCTCTGACACGTACAATGGGTTGACGCCCCAGATCAGTTTGGTGGCGTCTTCCATGATCAGAAAGAGCGCGAAGGTGACCAGCACCAGCAGCACCTCATCGCGGCCATAAAAGACGCGCAAGAGTCCACGTTCGCACAGCGGCGCGACCAGCGCGGCGACCGATACCGCCGCGAGCAGCATCGCCACCAGCGACAGCTCAGGCGCCAGCTTCATGCTGGCGAACCAGCCCACCAGTGTGGCTGCAGCATACGCACCGAGTGCGTAAAAACTGCCGTGCGCGACATTAAGGATTTTCAGCACGCCAAAGACCAAAGTCAGGCCCAGCGCAACGATGAACAGCCAAGACGCATAGGTCAGGCCATCGATCAGGATGGTAAAGATGAGATTCATGGGAGACTTTTTCTAGTACTTATTACGGGTGTTTCGCATCGCGTCTGGGGCTCGCGCTCTTGGCGGCGCGTCGTCCTCGGAGTTGCGGGGGAGGTTCTGCACAGGATGCTGGCGCTCCGGGGCCGGCATCCTCGCAGATCAGGCTTCAGCGTAGAGCTGAAACTTTATTTCACGGTCAGTCACACTTCGCGCCGGGGAAGCCGGCCTTCATCCAGTCTTCCGCCTTGGTGTTCGCCGGCGGGTTCACGCACTCGGCCGAGAAGCGCACGATCTCCTCGACCATCACCATTTTCTTGGCGGCGTCCCAGCGGGTCTTGCCCATGGCGGTTGGTTGAATCGCCTGGTGCCCATTGGCCAGCGCCATCTTGATTCTGCCATTTGGCGCTTCCCATTCCAGTCCGCGCAACGCATTCGCGATTTGTTCGTTACTGGGCTTTTTGCCGCCGTTGGCTGCCATGGCTTTTTCCACCGCCAGTTTGACACCCATGAGTCCTTGCGCCATGCGGTAGGGGGCCTGCACCGGATAAATGCCCCACTGATACTGATAAATGTTGCGCCACCAGTCGTTGAGCTGCGATTTGGGAGCGAGAAGCCCGTTTGCACCGCGTGCACCGATGATGGTGCCATCTGGCATTTTCTCACCGAGAGGTATCAGCACATGATCAGCCGCAGTCAGCAGGACCTGGGTTTTCTTGAACAGTCCGCGCGGACCCGCCTGCAACACAAAGGCCTGCAA
>JBEDGK010000174.1:0-3053 GCA_041174665.1 Pseudomonadota bacterium | reverse complement strand
GCCTTAGCGTAGGAGCGAATAAAGCCGCGCACGCTAGACATGCCGGGCAAAGAGGCAAAGTCATTCGCTTCGAGTGCGCTGACCTGACGCGGTGTGAGCTTCAGCCGCGTGGCTGCTTCTTCGAGAGACCAGCGCAATTCCTCGCGCCGGGCAGCGAAAACTTCGCCGGGAAGTACATCGGGAGCCACCCATGCGAGTTCGACGGCCACAGACGCTGACTCGTCTGCGATCTCGGATGCAGCTGCGGCGGTCTCCGCGCCGGTCTCTACTGCAGCCTGTATTGCAACCTCTTCCGCGGCGATGTCCACCGCAGTTCCTGTTGCGGTTTCCTCGGTAGTTTCTGCTGAGGCTTCTGCTGAGGTTTCTGCTGAGGTTTCTGCAGCGGTAACTTCTGCCGTTTGCACAGCGACGGCCACTGCAGATGCCGGAGCGGGCGCGTCAACGGACGCCGCATGCGTGTCGGACAGCTGTACCTCGCCAGAACCGAGCAGTCCGGTCAGGTCATTCGCTTTGTCGGGTTCTTTATCTTTCATTCGCGTTGTCCAGCACGGAACCACGCTCGCGCGCGGTGCCAGAGAAACGTTTTTTCAATTGCTGCGCAATGCTCTGCTCGGCAGCGGTATCGCCGAGCTTGCGCTCTATGGCCATCGCCATCAGGTAATCGTCTGTCTCAGGACGATCGCCCGACAAGACGCGCAGCATGTGAACTTTCGCCCGGTGATAGTCGCCGGCCTCGAAGGCAAGGTGTGCGAGGCTCGCGTGCGCACCCAGCTGACTGGGGTCAACCCTGAGCGCCTGACGAAAAAATTCGGCCGCCTCATCGCGTCGACCAGCGCGCTCACTGCATCGCCCAGCGTTCAGCAGTGCCTTGCCCGGGGTCGCGTAGCTGCGGTTGGCCAGCGCGCGCCTGAAATAGCTCTGTCCTTCGTCGTAGTGACCGGTCTCGCACAGCAGCCAACCCATATTATTGAGCAGGCCAGGATGGTCTGGCTCTGCCTGCAATGCCTGCTTCAGGCTGCGGGTGGCAGCACCGGAGTCGCCCTGTTGCATCAGCACGAGCGCGCGCAGCCCAAGCACATCTGCACGCCGCTGACCGGTCAGATAGGCCTGATCGAGCTCCGCCAGTGCCGTCGCATACTGACCCTCGGCAAAATACGCCGAGGCCAGCTGAAGGCGAATATCGGCGCGACGCTGCGCATCGGCCTGGTGCGCACCACGTGATGGTGCGTCGGCGGGTATGCTTTCGCAACCGGCGAGCGCGATTAGCACGCTCGCCAACAAAAAAAGTGACCCGCGCATCAGTCAGAAATCTCCACGATGAGGCCAAAATCCTTGCCGTATTTCTGCTGGTATTCCGTCATCTTTTGCATGCGCTGCTGCACTCGGGTGCGGTCCTGGACTTCGCCGGCCAGCTGCCCGCAGGCGGCATCGATATCGTCACCGCGCGTCTTGCGCACAGTGGTCACGATGCCGGCATCCATCAGAATTTGGGCGAACGCCTTGATGCGTGGATTTGGCGAGCGTCGGAGTCCGGACTCGGGGAACGGGTTGAAGGGAATCAGGTTGAATTTGCACGGTACGTCGGCGACCAGCGCAATCAGTTCGCGCGCATGCTTGTCGCTATCATTCACGCCATCCAGCATGCAGTATTCAAAGGTAATGAAATCACGCGGAGCAAATTCAAGGTAGCGCTGACAGGCGCTCATCAGCTCGCGCAGAGGATATTTTTTGTTCAGGGGCACCAGCTCGTCACGCAGCGCGTCATTCGGTGCATGCAGTGATACCGCGAGCGCTACGGGGCAATCCTGTGAGAGCTTGTCGATCATGGGCACCACACCGCTGGTGGATACCGTGACACGGCGGCGTGACAGGCCGTAGGCGTTATCGTCGAGCATCAACCGTAGTGCGGCAATGGTCGGCTCATAGTTGAGCAACGGCTCGCCCATGCCCATCATCACCACGTTGGTGATTTGTCGCTCACCCTTGGGACCGGCGGGCACAGCCTTGCTGCGCCTGAGCAGTGACTCGGCCATCCACAATTGCCCGATGATTTCACCGGTGGAGAGGTTGCGCGAGAAGCCCTGCTTACCCGTCGAGCAGAAACGACAATTGACCGCACAGCCAGCCTGCGTCGACACGCAGAGCGTGCCGCGAGTTTCTTCGGGGATGAATACGCACTCGACTGCATTGCCATTGCCCACATCCAATAGCCACTTGCGCGTGCCATCAGAGGACAGGTTGTCGCTGATGATGTCCGGCGCCGAGACCGTAGCGCGAAGCATGAGTTTTTCACGTAGCGATTTGGCCAGATCGGTCATGGCATCAAAATCGCACTCGCCGAACTGGTGAACCCAGCGCTGCAACTGCTTGGCGCGGAAAGGCTTCTCACCCAGCTCGCTGCACCAGCGCGCCAGCGCCGGCGGATCGAGATCGAGCAGATTGGTGGTTGCCGCCATGACGATATCTCCTGATGCCACGCGTGATGGCGGCTACCGTTGGTCCCGCGCCGATCAGCGCGAGTAGACGTTCAGCGACGGGAAGAAGTAGCTGATCTCGACCTTGGCAGTGTCTGGGCCGTCGGAACCGTGCACTGCGTTAGCATCGATGGAATCGGCAAAATCGGCTCGGATGGTGCCTTTGTCGGCCTTCTTCGGATCGGTCGCGCCCATCAGGTCGCGGTTCTTCAGAATGGCGTTCTCGCCCTCAAGCACCTGCACCATCACCGGGCCGGAGATCATGAAGTCGACCAGATCCTTGAAGAAGGGTCGCTCGCGGTGCACCGCGTAGAAACCCTCGGCCTCGGCGCGGGAGAGCTGCATCATGCGCGCAGCGACGATTGTCAGGCCAGCGCCTTCGAACCGAGAGTAGATCTGTCCAATCACGTTTTTCGCCACGGCGTCGGGTTTGATGATCGACAGGGTGCGCTCGATTGCCATCTGTAAAAACTCCAATAAAAATAAAGGGTTAAGAAAAAAGTCAGGAATCTTGATTAACCCTGAATTTTACCATGGAAGAAGGTAGTATTCGCCGTACTACGGTTAGGCCTTTCCAAA
>JBEDGK010000173.1:0-10210 GCA_041174665.1 Pseudomonadota bacterium | reverse complement strand
CGCTGCTCTGATCGGCATTCGCGAAATGCGTGATCAGCGACACCTTGCCCACGGCCGGCATGGCCGAGAGGCGCTGCCATACGGCCTTCGCCTGCGCAGCGGGAAAACCGAGGCGGTTCATGCCAGTGTTGATTTTCAAGTGCACGTCGACAGGCTGCAACGGCTTGAAATGATCGAGCATGTCGAGCTGCTCTGACGTATGGATCACGGGCTGCAGGCCATAGTCGCCGATTGTTTTCAGGTCGCTGCTGTCGAACATACCCTGCATCATCATGATCGGTCGGTGCCAGCCAAGTTCGCGCAAGTGCGCGGCGCGGTCGAACTCGATCAGTGATAATCCGTCGGCCTCTGCAAAGGCGATCAGTCCGTTCTCCAGTCCGTGACCGTAAGCATCGGCCTTGACGACTGCCCATACCTTTGCACCCGGGGCTGCGGTACGCGCAAGCGCGAGGTTGGCACGCATGGCGGCAAGATCAGTGGTCGCAACGATGGGACGCGGCATCGAGAAGAGTCGAATCAAGTGCAGTGGCAAACCCTGAATTCTACCGGACGCCGACCGAGTACTGCCGAGGAAAGGACGAGATTTCATGGTATAAAGCCGGGGTCGCTGCGGGATCAAGCCACTTTTCGGATCAATTCGGCAAAGACACAAAAAGCGCAGATCAATCGTAGGCAGCCTGTCTTTCCATGAATCCCGGCTTTTATACCATCATGGCGGCGCAGTTTTTCTCGTCGCTCGCTGACAATGCGCTGCTGATCGTCGCCATCTCGTTGCTGGCATCCGCCGAATCCCCTGGCTGGATGACACCCATGCTGAAGTTGTTCTTCGTCACTTCCTATGTGGTGCTGGCACCCTTCGTCGGTGCTTTTGCCGATTCGCTGCCCAAGGGCCGGGTGATGTTCATCACCAACCTCGTGAAAATAGTCGGCTGCCTGATGATGTTCTTCAGCATCCACCCGCTGCTGGCCTATGCGGTCGTCGGCTTTGGCGCCGCCGCCTATTCGCCGGCGAAATATGGCATCCTGACTGAGTTGCTTCCCGCAGAAAAACTGGTTGCCGCCAACGGCTGGATCGAAGGCCTGACCGTGCTGTCCATTATTCTAGGCACCGTGCTGGGCGGCGCGCTGGTCAGTGAAAAATTTGCTGCGGCCATTGCCGCCATGCTCCCCGTGAACCATTTCGAACTCAGCGTGTCGCTGGAAGTGGCACTGGGTGTCGTCATGGCGGCCTACTTGCTCGCCGCCTCGTTCAACTTGAAGATACCTGCCACCGGCGCGCACTACCCGGCGCAAGAACGGCATCCAGCGCGGCTGATCGTTGACTTCTCGCATTGCTTCGTCGCACTCTGGAAGGACCGCCTCGGTCAGATTTCATTGGCGGTGACCTCGCTGTTTTGGGGCGCTGGCGCGACCCTGCAATTCATCGTGCTCAAATGGGCCGAGAAAGCGCTGAACATGCCTCTCGCGCAAGCTGCAATCCTGCAGGGCGTGGTGGCCTTTGGCGTCGCCTTCGGCGCCATGGCAGCGGCGCGGCGCGTGCCCCTGAAAAAATCACTGACGGTGATGCCGCTGGGCTTTGCAATGGGCATCATCGTGATCGTGATGGTGACGGTGACGAAGGTATCTTTCGCTTACCCACTGCTGGTGCTGATCGGTGCACTGTCCGGCTATTTTGTGGTGCCGATGAATGCCTTGCTGCAGCACCGAGGACACGTGCTGATGAGCGCAGGGCACTCGATCGCGGTGCAAAATTTCAGCGAGAACCTGTCCATTCTGATGATGCTCGGCCTCTATGCGCTACTGGTGAAGCTGGATTTCAGCGTCGACGTAGTGATCGTGCTGTTCGGTTTGTTTGTGGCGGGTGTGATGTGGGCAGTGATGAAACGCCATGCCGCCAACCAGCGAGAGTATGATTCGCTGCATCTGATCGGCGAGCAAAAACACGTTGGCACCTGATTCAGGCGTGTGCCGGCGCTTTCTGCTCCGCTCGTTCTTCCCAATCCGTAGGCACCACGAAACCGCGATCAGTTTCTGTCCACCGTCCTTTAATTTGCGAAAGGTTGGCAATCATCACGGGCATGTCGTGGGATGCCAATCGTTGTTTGAGTGCGGTATCGGCTTGGGCGAATGAGCTGAATTCTGTATGCGCAACCTGCGCCGGTGCAAGCCACGACAGGCGCGGCAGTATCAGCGAAGACTCTGACAGATGATCCTTGAGCTCGTCGATGCGGCACCACCAGCCTCGGCAGTGTGGCGACGACACGCCGAATGCGTCGCCATTGATTGGATCATCTCGGCGGTAGAACAGCCAGCCCTTAATCAGTGCCTTTGCGGCTGCCAGCGGCTCACCCAGCAATGCCCTCGCCGCAGGGCGCTCACCTAGTGCCAACTGCCGGCCAAAGATCTTTTGCATCTTCGCGCCTAGCGTATCGGCAAGATTCGGGCCGATGAAATAATCGGGCCTGTCCACTCGCTGGTCCGTTGCAGCGCCGTCAGCCGGTTGCGGACGCAGCAGGTAAAACTTGGTCGCCAATTCCCAGTGCTCCAGCCCCGTTGGCAGACGCAGCAGAAAATCGAATTCTCCCAACGTTCCTTCCAGCGGATCGCGTACTTGAAGGCCATGCACATGCAGCACCCCCGATTGCGCGAAGTACCAGGCGAGGAGTTTTTCGGCATACCGTCCCAGTCTGACCAGCGGCTGCTCATTCAAAAACTGATGCAGGCCTGCAGGTTGCTGATCCAGTGCGTGCAACCACTCGGCGTGGTCCAGACCGATCAGACTGGCCAGCCTGCCTTGCCAGCGAGGTGAGCTGGTATCCAGCAGATCAGGGGCATCGAGCAACCAGGCCAGCGAGCGCACATGCGGATCGAGCAGCGCGCCCCAGCGGTGATGAAATTCAGATTGAAATACAGAAAAATCAGCGCTCATCGTAGAGCCGCTGCGCCAAGCAAAGGTCTTGCCAGCTCTTGGCCTTGTCGGCCGGCTTGCGAAGCAAATACGCAGGGTGATAGGTGACAACCAACGGTATGCCCGCATACGAATGCGGCTTGCCGCGCAGCACGGACAAGGCCGTGTCCTCACCCACGCCCAGCAGCGACGCGGCCGCCGTCTTGCCCAACGCGATGATGACATCCGGCTTGATCAGCGCGATCTGGCGCTCGAGATAAGGCATGCATGCCGCGGACTCATCTGCCGAAGGCGGACGATCGCGGCCGTCATCGCCAACTGGCCGGCACTTCACGATATTGGCGATGTAGGTGTGCTTGCCGCGCGCCAGACCGAGCGCGCGCATCATGTTGTCCAGCAGCTTGCCTGCCGGACCGACAAAGGGCTCGCCCTGCAAATCTTCCTGGCGACCCGGCCCTTCCCCAATAAACAGCCAGCGTGCCTGCCGATCGCCGATGCCGGGAACGGCGTGACCTCTATCCTTGCACAATCCGCAGCTAGTACAGCTGCGTATGGTCGACTCGAGTGTGTCCCAATCCATCGCAGGTATGGCACCGTTGGCATGCACTGACGAATAGTCTTCCGACCGAGGCGCTGGCACGTGTACCGAAGGTGCAGCTGACTCGGAGCGCGACGCATCGAGAGCGTGCCCTACCGGCATGCGCAAGACCCAGACCGGGCCCAGACCCATCTGCTCCAGCCGCCTCGCCTTGAGCTGATCAATCGCCATGGCTATCCAGCATCAATCGCATCACGATTGCATCCTCGCGCGATGTGCCGGCGGCGGGGTAATACTGTTTGCGAACGCCAATCGGCTGAAAACCGCAGTGGCGGTACACAGCCAGTGCATGTTCGTTCGACGGACGAACTTCCAGCAGCACCGAGTGCATGTTGGCATCAAGCGCGAGCTGAATCACCTTGTCCAACAGCATTCGTCCATAGCCTCGGCCGTGCAGATCGGGCCGGACGGTAATGTTCAACAAATGCGTTTCATCGACCGCATGCATCAGCAAAAAATATCCCGCGAGGCGCGCATCCGCCTCGTGCAGCGTCCATGCCTCATAGCGACTGGCGAGGGAATCGAGGAAGTTACCGCGCGTCCAAGGAAAAGGATAGGCATCATTCTCTACCGCGACCACCGCTTCCACATCCTGCGCACGCATCATCGCAAAACGCAGCGCCGCTGCCGAACCGATCATTGACGCACCGCTCATGGCGTGGCCCCTGCCAAGCGCTCTCGTGTCGTCAGTGCCACCTTGTTGCGCAGATATATGGGTTGCGCTTCTCTCGCAGGGACCGACTTGCCCTCTCGGAGGGCGATGAGCGCCAGCGTCAGAACATCGGTCGCATGCGGCATCACCTCCGGCAGATAAGAGGTCACTCCAAGAGGCGAGAGATCACGCTGATAAGCGTTGAGTCCACTACCGCAAACAGCCGGCAAACCGCTCGCTTTCACTTGGGAGGCAAACGACAAGGTCGGCGCGGTGATCGTACTCCAGCCATCATTGAACTGATACTGTGCCCAGTACACCTCGCCCATTCGCGCGTCGAGCAACGGCAGCACATTGTCTGCACCCAGGCTGCGCGCGCGTTCTGCCATCGCCAGCAAAGTAACGACAGGTACCACGGGCAAACCTGCACCGAAAGCCATTCCCTGCGCAAGGCCACACGCCGTTCTCACCCCCGTAAAAGCGCCCGGACCCGCGCCAAATGCCAGCGCATCGCAATCCGACAAGCGAATGCCCGCCGCTTTCAGCACGGACTGAATCATCCCCGGCACGGTCGACGAGTGCGTTTGCGCACCCAGAGATTCTCTGCTGAATCGAGCTCCGCGATGGAGTAGCGCGACCGATGCGAGTTCCGTCGAGGTTTCAATGGCGATCAGCGTGGCGGAAACAGATGTCATGTGGGCTATTTTACCGCGCGGGGCTGAGCGGGTTCGGTGATCGTCTCGATGGCGATGAGTCGCTCAGTGCGCTGCGGTAAAATCCGGGTTCATGAGCAGCTTGTTCCTCGTTCCCGATAATTTTTCTCAGCTGTCGGCCGCGCTTGCGTCGGGTCGCTGGGTAGTGGCCTGCCTGTGCGCGGCCTGGTGCGATGTATGCAAGCAGTATCGATCCGGATTTGATGCGCTGGCCGGGCAATATCCTCAGCACCAATTCGTCTGGATCGACATCGAAGACCAGGCAGATCTGGTCGGTGATCTCGACGTGGAAAATTTCCCAACGATACTGATTCAGAAAGATGACATTGTCGCCTTCTACGGCACGATGATGCCGGAGCCACGGCTGATTGCGCGCATGATGGACACGCAATTAACTCGCTCGGAAGGCGAATTGCGGCGTGAGGCGTCGAGCACGCCGGAGCGACAGAAATGGCAAACGGAGTGCAATCTGATCGCGCGGCTGGATGAGGTCAGTTAAGGGCCGGGAACCGTCGTCAATCGCGCAGCAACTGTTCATGGCGAATGCTCTCAGTTTCCAACGACGTCGCCCGACTTCATTCAGAATTCCGAGTTACAGCAAGACAGGCTCACTCATCTGACAGCCCTCAACCGGTGAGACGCAACGGCAAGCTGCGCAGGCGTTTCCCGGTGAGCTTGAACACGGCATTCGCCACCGCCGGCGCAATCGGCGGCGTGCCAGCTTCGCCCACGCCGCCGGGACTGGCTTCGCTATCGATGATGATTACCTCGATATCCGGCATCTCATCGATACGCAGGATCGGCGCGTCATGAAAATTCTTCTGTTTTACGCGACCCTGGGCAATCTTCAGATCGCCATACAGTGCTGCGGACAATCCGAACGCAATACCGGATTCCATCTGCTGCCGAACGATGTCAGGATTCACCACGAGACCACAATCAATCGCGCACACGACTTTATGCACGCGCACGCGGCCATCTTCGATGCCCACCTCGGCGACCTGCGCGACGATGCTGCCGTAGCAATCATGCAGCGCCACGCCGTGCGCGCGCCCGCCCGGAATTTTGCCAGCCCGCGCCACGGCCTTGTTCAGCACAGCGAGATGCCTGCTGTGTGCCGAGAGAAGGTCCCGCCGGAACTGCACAGGGTCTGCGCCTGCTGCATGCGCCATCTCATCAATGAAGCTCTCTTTGAAAAACGCATGGTGCGAATGACCGACCGAGCGCCACGGACCGACAGGCACCGGGGCCTCAGCGATCACATGCTCTATCTGCTGGTTGGGTATCTCGTACGGGTGGTCGAACAAGCCCTCGGCCGCTGTTTTGTCGGGTCCGGCAACCGGCAAACCAAACGCGCGATGCAATAACTGCTGTATGGGCGCCGCCGACGCCGATTTGATATGGAGCGATTTGATTTTGTGCTCGGTGCCCAGCACCCCGGTCAGTCGCGCGACCGAGGCCGGTCGGTAAAAATCATGGGCGATGTCATCCTCGCGCCGCCAGATCAATTGCACCGGCATACCCGGCATTTCCTTGGCCAGCGCCACTGCCTGCGCCACCATGTCGGTTTCTAGCCTGCGACCGAAGCCGCTGCCGATTAGCGTCGTTTGCAACTCCACCTGATCTTGATTGATATCGGCGACCCGCGCCGCCGTACTCACGGCGATCGAGGGCGCTTGCGTTGGCAGCCACAGACGGAGCCGGCCATCGATCAACTGCGCGGTACAGTTCAGGGGCTCCATGGGCAGATGCGGCAGATAGGGTGCGCTGTACTCCGACTGCAGGGCCTGAGGAAGATCGTCCTGATCCACGCCATCACCGACACTGTGCAGCGTGGTTCCTGATCCGTGCGTGAGACTGTGCGACAACTGTTCCATCAGCGTTTCCGTGCTCAGCGAAGCCTGCTGGCCTTCATCCCACTCCGGGTTTAACAGGGCCAGCGTGCTCTGCGCGGTCCACCAGCTGCCTGCGATTACCGCCACCGCATCCGGCGCGCCGGAACGATCCCCGGCGAGCTTGACGACCCGTAGCACGCCGGGGTGCTCATTCGCTTCTCGGGTATCGACACTGACCAGCTTGCCGCCGAACACCGGGCACATCATCACGGCAGCGTAGACCAGCCCTTTCGGCCGTATATCCATACCGAACCTTGCCGTGCCATCGGATTTTGCCGGTACATCAAGGCGAGGAATGTCTTTGCCGATCAGGCGGAAGCTGCCTGCTGGCTTCAACTGGAAACCCGGGGAGGGCAGCTTAGCCGCCTCGGCCGCGAGATCGCCATAAGTCGCCACCAGGCCGCGCGCGTGTTTCACCTTGCCATTGCTGGTCTCGCACTCGGAGACCGGCACCCCCCAGCGAGCTGCAGCTGCCGAGATCAGGCGCGCGCGCGCCTCCGCACCGGCCTCGCGCATCGGCAGCCAGCTGTCCCTCACGCTCGAGGAGCCACCCGTGGCAATCACGCCAATCTCTCTGGCCAGCTTGCGCGAGAGCCAGTGACCGAGATGCCGAATTGCACTTTGGTCTTCGGGATGAAACGGCAATCCGTCGGCCAGCAAAGTGGTGTCACCATAGATCTTGTCGATAGGCGCGGCCACCACACGCACCATGGATAAGGGCACATCGATTTCTTCCGCGACCAGCACCGCCAGCGCCGTCATCACGCCTTGTCCCATCTCATTCTTGGCCAGCATCACACTGACTAGATTGTCGTTGCCGACCATTACCCAGCCGTTCAATGCCACATCTGTCTCCCGTCCGGGCAAGGCTGTGTCACCCTCGAGGCGCTGCCGTGGTGGCAGGAAGCCCCAGCCCACGAGTAGAGCGCCAGCCACTGCTGCGCCACCCAGCAAAAAGTGCCGGCGATGGGTGGAACTCGAGACAGGCTCAAACATAAACGTGGAGTCGAGATAGTATGAACAGCCTGAATGCTAGCCTATCTACGGTTTACTACCGGAAATATCTTGCGTTGCGATCGGAGACTGTATGCCAGAGAGTTTTTTTCAGACCTTTGTGCTCCTGCTGCTGGTCACCGACCCGTTCGGTAATGTCCCGCTGTTCACCAGCACCCTGGCTGGCGTCGCTCCAGAGCGGCGAGCGCGCGTGGTGGTACGCGAATGCCTTATCGCGTTCTTCCTGCTGCTGCTGTTCATGTTTGGCGGTCGGCATTTTCTTGGCGCGCTGCAGCTCACCGATATCTCGCTGCGCATCGGCGGTGGCGTGATCCTGTTTCTGATTGCGCTGCGCATGGTTTTTCCGCAGCCCGGCGGCGTGTTCGGCATGCAGCAAATGACCCATGAACCGCTCATCGTGCCGCTGGCGATTCCCGCGCTGGCCGGTCCTTCGGCGCTGGTCACGGTGCTGCTGTTCTCTTCGGCGCAGAAGATGCCCATGCCGCTCTACGTCGCCGCACTGATGCTGGTCGCGATGGTGTGGCTGGTCGTGTTGCTGTCAGCGGAGCGGCTGCAGCGAGTGCTGGGGCCTGCCGTGATGACTGCCTTCGAACGGCTAATGGGGCTGATACTGACTGCGCTGGCGATCGAAATGCTGCTGGCTGGGATCAAAGACTATGTGGCCGCGCTGAATGTGGGCTAGAGGCCAATGCCAGTCAGTTAAGCCCAAACGTCCCCGTGCACAACAAAAGACGCTGGGTCCTGGCCTTCGCCGGGAAGACGACATCAAGGCCGTAAGCAGCTGGCACGTCATCCCGGCGCAGGCCGGGATCCAGTGACTTTAAATTTTTCAATAATCTCGAACAATCTGCCTGCTTGACTGATTGGCATTAGGCGAAAGGCCGGTTTGCAAGCTGCATCGCCACGATGGCCGCGAATCTGGCTATATTATTGCGTTTTAGTCACAAATAAATAATCGACGGCTCCCGCCGTCCGACCTGCCCCCTTCCGATGGATCAGTTCAAGCAGATCTCCACATTTGTGGATGTGGCCGCGCGTGGCAGCCTCTCGGCGTCAGCGCGTGCCGAAGGCGTCGCGCCAGCGGTGATCGGCCGGCGGCTCGATGCGCTCGAGGCACGGCTGGGGGTGAAATTGCTGCAGCGGACCACGCGCAAAATCGCGCTGACCAACGAAGGGCTGGCGTTTCTGGAGAACTGCCAGCGCATCCTGCACGACCTCGAAAATGCCGAAGCGCAGGCTTCCGAGCGCAGCGCGCGACCGAGTGGCCATCTGAGCGTCTCGGCGCCTGCCGGTTTCGGACGGCAGATCGTCGCGCCGCTGATTCCCGCCTTCATTGCTGAACATCGCGAAGTGAACGTGACCCTGGACCTGAATGATCGCGTGGTCGATCTGATCGGCGAAGGCATCGATGTCGCCATCCGTATCGCCGACCTCTCGGACTCTAGTCTGGTGGGCGTAAAGCTTGCCAGCAACCGGCGCGTCGTGGTCGGCGCTCCGGATTATTTTCGCCGCCATGGCAGACCCGCGACCCCCGATGAATTGTTACGGCATAACTGCCTCGCCATTTCCGGCGCCGGTAGCCAGCGCGGCTGGACCTTTCGTCAGGCCGGCAAGACCGTCACGATGAAAGTCGGTGGCAACATGGCCTGCAATGACGGCGCGGTGCTTCATGACTGGGCACTGGATGGCAAGGGCTTGTCTTGGCGCTCGATCTGGGAAGTGGGTGCGGAAATCGAGCAAGGCTTGCTTGAGACGGTGCTTGATGACTATGCGGCACCGGGTAATGATATCTATGCCGTTTTCGCGCAAAGACAGCACCGGCCGCTGCGCATCCGGGTCTTTGTGGATTTTCTGCGGGGGGCCTTTGCGGAGCCGGATTACTGGCGCCGACACTGAACCGATGTGAAATTCAGGGGGACGCTGATTGGGTCCTTACCGGCGAAAAAAATCTCCGCGAACGGAGATTTTTTTGTTTCAATGCGTTTGCAGCTGGGCTTTGGCCCGGTGCTTCAGATAATCTGAATGTTCGATGCCTGCTTGCCCTTGGGGCCCGTGGTCACATCGAACTGAACACGCTGATTTTCCTGCAGGGACTTGAAGCCCGAGGATTGAATCGCCGAGAAATGTGCGAACAGATCTTCGCCGCCCTCATCGGGTTTGATGAAACCGAAGCCTTTTGCGTCATTGAACCACTTAACAATACCAGTTGCCATTGCAATTTCCTGTCTTAGTTAACAAAGGCGGAACACCCGCCAGATAAGCGTCTCAACCAAGTAAGGAATTACAGAACACACTGCACCACTACTACTCGAATCTCAACGTGGGCTTGATTATACTTGAGAAGATGTCTACATCTGCCCCGCCCGACCAAGAATTTGATCCAGATCGAGTACCTGACAATAAGCAACAAACATGCGACACTGGCAACTA
>JBEDGK010000172.1:0-4688 GCA_041174665.1 Pseudomonadota bacterium | reverse complement strand
CTTCCTCAGGCGTCAACACTCTGTGGCGAATGTCACGTGGCTTGTCCGGTAAAAATTCCTTTACCGGACTTGCTGCGCAAGCTGCGCGAAAAACAATTCGAGCGCGGTCTGCGCCCCGGCTTCGAATATTTGTCTTTCGCTGTGTGGAAGTTTGTTGCCAAGAGACCGACGCTGTACCGATTTGCGACGCGTATCGCTGCGCGCGCGCTAAAGTTCATGGGTGGCAACCAGCGACTGATACATACCTTGCCACTGGCTGGCGGCTGGACGGATAATCGGGACATGCCGGCCCCCTCTGGAAAAACCTTCAGGGAGCTGTACAAAGAGCGAAAATCCGCCTGATCCATGAGTGACGATAGCCAGCCCCTCAGTGAATTCAAGAGCAAGAGCGGACTAAAACGGGTCCTATCTGCGTTTTTCTATTCGATAGATGGATTGCGCACTGCCTGGCGCTACGAGCATGCATTTCGTCAGGAGCTGGTGATCGCTGTACCCGGCGTGATCGTGGCATTACTGATGCCAGTAACGGCGCTCGAACGAGTCATTCTGATCGGTGTATTGCTGCTGGTACTGATCGTCGAATTGCTCAATTCGGCGATCGAAGCGGCCGTTGATCGAGTTTCTCTCGAACGAAATCCCTTGTCCAAGAATGCCAAAGATCTTGGCAGCGCAGCTGTGATGTTAGCGATGCTCATGGCAGTCGTAGCCTGGGTGCTGATCGTATTGCCCCTGGTGTGGCAATAAAAAAACCGATCGGGCTCTGGGCCGGATCGGTTTTTTCGCACGCGAATTACTGTCCGGGGTTCATGAATTCTGCATGCACCCCATTGATCTCCTTGACAATCTCGTCCGAAAGCTTGGTTGAGTAAGCATCGATGTCGTACTTTAGCTGTTCAATCGAGGTCGCGCCAATAATGGTGGAGGCAATAAACCAGCGCGTATAGCACCAGGCGAGTGCGAGTTCCGTCATGCTCATGCCATGCTGTTTAGCGATCTGCATGTAGCGCTTGGTCGCCTCGACCACACGCGGTCGCAGATAGCGCGGGCTCCACTCGGGAGGGAAGTGGGTGAGCCGGCCCTCGGCTTTCGGATTTTCGACATACTTGCCGGTTAACTGACCAAAGGCCAGTGGGCTGTAAGCCAGCATGCCAACGTTCTCACGGTAGCAGGTCTCATCCAGTCCGCTCTCGAAGCAGCGATTGGCAAGATGGTAGCCATTTTGTATGGACACGATACGTGGCAAACCCATAGTCTGCGCGCAGTAGATGAACTCTGATACGCCCCACGAACTTTCATTGGAGACGCCGACATAGCGAATCTTGCCTTCATCGATCAGCTCGGCCAGCACTTCCAGAGTTTCTGCTATCGGTACGCAGGGACGTTCATTTTCTGGCTTGAAGAACAGCTGACCAAATACGGGCACATTGCGGCTGGGCCAGTGCAGCTGATAGAGATCGACGTAGTCGGTTTTCAGGCGTTTCAGACTGCCTTCTAGCGCGGCACGTATGTTCTTGCGGTCGAAATTGTTTTCGCCATTGCGAATCCAGGTCATTGCTTTCGAAGGGCCAGCGACCTTGGTGGCCAGCACGATCTCATCTCGGCGGCCAGTTTTTTTGATCCAGTTGCCAATGATGCTTTCGGTCGCAGTGTAGGTCTCGGCACGAGGCATTACCGGATACAGCTCAGCAGTGTCGATGAAATTGACACCACGCTCCAGCGCGTAATCGAGCTGACTATGACCTTCGGCTTCGGTATTTTGCTCGCCGAACGTCATGGTGCCGAGGCAGATTTTTGAAACTTCAAGGTCGCTGTTCCCGAGTGTCACTTTGTCCATGCTTGTCTCCGTCATTGTTTTCAGTATTATCAAAACAAAGTCTAATGAATCAGTGCATGCGAGCCAGAGCCCTGGCGCATTCGCCGACCAGAGCCGGCCCTCGATAAACCAGGCCAGTATATAGCTGGATCAGGCTGGCGCCGGCATCAAGCTTTGCCTGAGCATCATCGGCACTGAATATGCCGCCCACGCCGATGATCGGAATATCTTTTCCGAGTTGCTGGTGCAGCGCGCGGATCACGCGATTGGACAATTCTCTGACGGGAGCGCCCGACAGCCCGCCCATCTCATTGGCGTGTGCCAGACCTTGTACGGCATCGCGAGTAATTGTCGTGTTGGTGGCGATGACACCATCCATATGGTGGCGTAGCAGCGCTTCAGCGATAGTTCGGATCTGCTCAATATCGAGGTCAGGCGCTATTTTAAGAACGATAGGCACATAGTGCCCGTGCTTGTCAGCTAGGCGGTTTTGGGCCTCCTTCAGCTTTGTTAGCAATTCATCCAGTTCGGACGCTTGTTGCAGCTGACGCAGATTCTTGGTGTTGGGTGATGAAATATTGACCGTCACATAGGATGCATACGGGTAGACCTTGTCCAGGCAGATCAAATAGTCGTCTGTTGCGCGCTCCATCGGCGTATCGGCATTTTTGCCGATGTTCAGTCCGAGTACGCCGAGTTTTTCCTGATAAAAACGCGACGACTGTACATTGCGCACAAAAGCATCCACGCCCCCATTGTTGAAACCCATTCGATTGATCAGTGCATGAGCCTGCGGCAGACGAAACATCCTCGGTCGCGGGTTGCCGGGCTGTGGTCGGGGCGTGACAGTACCGATTTCGATGAAGCCAAAGCCAAGCGCCGACAATCCATCGATGTAATCCCCATCTTTGTCCAGACCCGCAGCAAGTCCGACCGCATTCGGGAAAGACAAGCCCATCACGTGGCGTACGTCAGCTACGGGGCGGTTAATTGTTGCCGGGATGCCCAGATTTGCGGCATAGCGCAATAAAGGCAGAGTCAGGTTGTGCGCGGTCTCTGGATCGAGCGCGAACAGCAGGGGGCGAGCGAGGGCGTAGAGGAATTTGTCAGACACAATGGGCGGGCAAAGAGAAAATGCAGACACATTTTACCCGCAAGCATAGCGTTACCTTGATAAGTGTCAGAGCTCTTCCCAGCGCCCCTTGCGCAGCGCTTCGATAGGTTGGAAGTTGGTTTTGTAAGCCATCTTGTCGCTTTGGGCGATCCAATAGCCGAGATACACGTAGGGAATGTCAAGCTGACGCGCCTGTTCGATCTGCCACAGCACATTGTAGGTGCCCAAACTGGCGCGCGGAAGATCCGGATCGAAGAAGGTATACACCGAGGACAGGCCATCATCGAGCACGTCGATGATGCTGACCATTCTGAGCGTGCCATCAGGCGCCCTGAATTCCACCAACCGGGTGTTTACTTTGCTCTGCAGCAGGAACTGCGCATACTGGTCACGGCTGTCCTGATCCATGCCGCCGCCAGCATGTCGAGCTGACTGGTAACGCAGATAGAGTTCGTAGTGCTCATGCACATAGGCGAGCCGGGACACCCAGGTGGTGAGCTCCGCGTGCTGTTTCCACGCGCGACGCTGGCTGCGATTAGGCGAGAACTCTGCCGCATTGACTCGTACCGGCGTGCAAGCCTGACAGCCATCGCAGTGAGGGCGGTAAGTGAAGATGCCACTGCGGCGAAAACCGTTCTTGACCAGCTCCGAATACACATCGGCATTGATCAGATGCGAAGGCGTGGCGACCTGGGAACGCGCCTGACGGCTGTCCAGATAGCTGCACGGATAGGGTGCCGTCGCATAAAACTGAAGCGTCGAGAATGGCAGGTCCTTCAGGTGCGTCATGGAGTTCCGTGCGGCGTTGTCAGGTTTGTAGTTAGTGATCGTACACCGAACTCTAGCGCTTTGTCGCGCTTGCTGGCTGCATAGGTTGCCAAGACTGTATAGAAGGTCTTTCCAAAGCTGTTTTCATTAGCGCAATAAATTCTTTGCGGCGCATGGGTTGAGCACCAAGCGAGGCCAAATGAGATGTTTCTTGTTGGCAGTCGATCAGTTCGACGCCCTCGGACCTCAAAAATTCCACCAGATAGGCCAGTGCCACCTTCGAACCATTGCTGACACGCGCAAACATCGATTCGCCAAAGAACATGCGGCCGATGCAAAGCCCGTAGGCTCCTCCGACCAGTTGACCGTCCATCCACAGTTCGGATGAATGCGCATACCCCAGATCATGCAGCGCGCAATAGGACTCAATGATCTCCGGCGATATCCAGGTGCCGTCACCGTCTGCCCTCGGCGCGGCGCAGTGTTGGATCACCGAGCGAAATGCTGAATCAAATTTTACTTGCCACGGACCGCCGGCGCGCATGCTCAGATCTATTTTTCTAAGCGTCTTGCTGAGGCTGCGAGAGATGCGGAATTCTTCTGTTCGCAGCACCATCCGGGGATCGGTACTCCACCACAGTATGGGCTGTTGGGCTGAGAACCAGGGGAAGATTCCTCGGCGGTAGGCGTCGAGTAAACGGGCCGGCGAAAGATCCCCTCCCGCGGCCAACAATCCGGGCGCGCCTTCGGCCTCGGTCAGGGCTTCCGCAGGATCAGGAAAGGGCGTGTCCGGCTCAAGCCAGGGGATCATTCTTCTCACCAATTCGGTGTCCTGTAATGCACCTTCGGGGTGCGTTGCCGAATTTCAAGCTCTTATCATAAAAATAAATCATTTGAATTCAATGACTTAAATGATTTGATTTAGATCGCACCAAAAGGGAACGGAAATTGCTTTAGGGCAGAGCGTTACTCACTTTTTGCACATTATCAGGG
>JBEDGK010000171.1:0-3364 GCA_041174665.1 Pseudomonadota bacterium | reverse complement strand
GCCGCCTGATCCATCACACGTGCTTGACCGAGGTCATGCGAGAGCGGGTCTTGCGTGACCTCAACGCACACACCGTCGCTCCGAACTTTAGCCTTTACTCCCGCTTCTACTCTCTGCATCTCGATGCAGTTCTCCGGTACGCCATGGCTTGCGTACTGATTTTTCATTCAGCGGGAGTAATCTATGACCAAATGGTTGATATCGGTTGCCTGCGCGATGCTGATGCTCGCGTGTACAGGCATGACGGGTGGCGGTCCGGGTACCGGCAGCGCGGGCAGCAGCAGTGGCACCAGCTCGAAAGGAAGC
The DNA here is from genome assembly GCA_041174665.1 of Pseudomonadota bacterium. Classification (GTDB taxonomy): domain Bacteria; phylum Pseudomonadota; class Gammaproteobacteria; order Burkholderiales; family Burkholderiaceae_D; genus Pernthalerella. Next base: position 3,058 of record JBEDGK010000171.1, on the reverse strand, counting down.
TCATCCAGCAGCAGCACCGGCAGTTCACCTATGCCATCTGACAGTGGAGGACAGGCTGGCGCCAGCTCTGGCGTGTCAGGTGGATCTTCTACCGGCGGCTCAACGAGCAGCGGCAGCTCATCCGCGCCAAACGAGTCAGGCAGCAGTTCCTCAGGCATGAGCTCAGGCAGCATGGGCGGCATGGGTACCGATGCGCCGAGCACGACGAGTCCCTCGCCCAATACTGCTCCCGGTACCGGCACCGGACAGTAAGGCGCTCTTCCCCACAGGCGAAGAAAGGCAGAGGTCTTCGCCTCAAGCTAAAAAAAGCATGCGTTACACTGTCAGGCTGCTCGCTACGCTCTGCCTGACATGTTCTCAACCTCTCACGCCCCCAGACTCGCCCCCGTGCTGATCGCCAGCGGGATCATCCTATCGCTAGCGATGGGGGTTCGTCATGGTTTTGGTTTCTGGCTGCAGCCCATCTCGCAGGCACATCAGTGGACGCGCGAGACCTACTCATTGGCAATGGCCATGCAAAACCTGTTGTGGGGTGTGTTCGGACCACTGGCCGGTGTCGCCGCAGATCGCCTCGGTGCGGCACGCGTCGTTGTAGTCGGTGCGCTGCTGTACGCTGGCGGTCTGCTGTGGATGGCGCTGATCCATCATCCAGGCGCCTTCGTCATTGGCTCAGGCATATTGATAGGCGCAGCGATGGCTTGCACTGCATTTGGCGCGCTGTCCGGCATTGTCGGTCGTACTGCATCCGTGGCACAGCGCTCGTGGGCCTTCGGCATACTGGGTGCGGCCGGGTCTTTTGGTCAGTTTGCGATGGTGCCGGTTGAACAGCAGCTGATTGCCATCACCGACTGGCATCAGGCACTGTGGGTTCTGGCCGCAACGATTGTGCTGGTCGTACTGCCGCTGAGTCTGATGCTGCGTGAGCCGACGGTCGCTCATTCGGCACACGCACCGCCGCAAAGCGTGACGGAAGCGATACGCGAAGCTTTCGGCCACCATCCTTTCATGCTGCTCGTCGCCGGTTATTTCGTCTGTGGGTTTCAGGTAGTGTTCATCGGCGTGCACCTGCCCGCCTATCTGAGGGATCAGGGCATCACAGATCCTCAGGTCGCGGTCACTGCGCTGGCACTGATTGGTCTGTTCAATATCTTCGGCTCTTACTACGCGGGCAAACTTGGCGGCCGGCTTCCCAAACGCTATCTGCTGTCTGCCATCTATTTTGCGCGCGCGATACTGATCACCATGTTTTTGATGGCGCCGTTGTCGCCACTGACCGTCTACCTGTTCTCCGCATCCATGGGTCTGCTGTGGCTGTCCACAGTGCCGCTGACGAATGGCATGGTGGCTGGTATCTTCGGTGTTCGTTATCTGTCCATGCTCTCGGGCTTTGTGTTCCTGTCGCACCAGATCGGCAGTTTCCTTGGCGTCTGGCTGGGCGGCTACTTGTACACCGCCGAGGGCAGCTACCAGACCGTGTGGCTGATCACGATCGCGCTTGGCCTGTTCGCCAGTCTGGTCAATCTCCCGATCAATGAATCGCCGATTACGCGCGAGCCGGTGGCAGCCACATGAGCCGGCTACATACTTTGCGTATTGTGCTGATGCTGCTCGGCACCGCGATGCTAGCGATCGTCTTTCAGGCTTACCTGAAACCCGGCTTCATCATCGACATCGCCAATCAATTTTTACTGTGCCTCTGATCTCTGCGCCTATGTCCCATGCTGTCCAATCCCGCACACCGATACAAGCACTGCGTGCATCCCGCATTCGTGAAGTCGCCAACGCAAGTATGGGTCGCGCCGATGTCCTGCCTTTCTGGTTCGGCGAACCGGATGAGGTCACACCGGAATTTATCCGCGACGTCGCCAAACAGGCGCTGGATGATGGTGACACCTTCTATACGCAGAACTTCGGTCTGCCCGCGCTGCGCGAAGCGCTCGCCGTCTATTCATCCCGACTTCATCAACCGACGGATGCGGCGAATATCGCGGTGACCTCCTCCGGGGTATCGGCACTGATGCTGATCGCGCAGCTATTGCTGAATCCTGGCGACCGCGTCGTGATCGTTACACCGCTGTGGCCAAATCTGGTCGAGATACCGAAGATCATGAATGCGGAGTCAGTAACCGTGTCGCTGAAGCTCGACACCCGCGGTGCCGAGCCTTCATGGGAGCTGGATTTAAACGAATTGCTCGATGCACTGACGCCCGGTACGCGCGCACTGCTGCTGAATTCGCCCAATAACCCGACGGGCTGGACGATCACACGCGAGCAACAGCAAATCATCCTGGCGCACTGCCGCAAGCATGGCATCTGGCTGATAGCCGATGATGTCTATGAACGGCTGGTGTACGACCAACCCGCAGGACACATCGCTTGCGCGCCGTCGTTCCTTGACATTGCCGAGCCTGATGAGCGTGTGGTATCGACCAACAGCTTCTCGAAATCCTGGCTGATGACGGGCTGGCGGCTTGGATGGATGCAAGTACCGACCTCGCTGATGGCCGACCTTGGCAAGCTGATCGAGTACAACACCTCGTGCGCGCCAGGCTTTGTGCAAAAGGCGGGCGTTGTCGCGGTCGAGCGCGGTGAAGAAATCATCACGCACACGATCGCACGGTACAGCAAAGCGCGCGATTATCTGTTCAATCAGCTTTCGGGCCCGTTCTTTCGCGATGCTGGCATCATCGCGCCACGCCCGAAAGGTGCCATGTATCTTTTCTTTCGCATCCAGGGCGAGCAAGACAGTCTCGGACTGTGCAAGCGACTGGTGGCCGATGCCGGTCTCGGGCTAGCGCCGGGCAGCGCGTTCGGCCCGGAAGGCGAAGGCGCGGTTCGCTGGTGCTTTGCCAGTTCGCTTGAGAGACTGACGCTTGGCGTGCAGCGTCTTGAAAATTTTCTAAAAAATCATTCCGTAGCGGGTCAGCCATGATGCGCGGCGCGGCTTGGTACCGCTGTAAATAAATACCGATAACGCTCAGGAGACCTCATGTCCAAACTCATCAAGACCGCTATTTCCGGCAGCCTGCCTAAACCCGCGTGGCTGGCCGAGCCGGAA
>JBEDGK010000170.1:0-6972 GCA_041174665.1 Pseudomonadota bacterium | reverse complement strand
TTGCACGATTTGTAAGCCTCGTCTTTATCCACGACGCCCTCGCAGGCCTCTTTGACATTCAGCTTCGCGTTACGGCATGCAGTACCTAAAGCCACCATGGAATCACTCGCTGCGTTTTTCATATCGCAGAAATAATCCTGCTGTTTCTTGGCATCTTCACAGGTACCTACACGCGTTTTCTTCTCGCCGTGGTGATCAGCCACTGCGATACCCCCGACTGACAACAGCATCAGTCCCAACACTACCGTGCTTCTTATAGATTTCATTGTTCCTTCCTCCTGTTCTCGACGGATAACGCAGCGTGCGAACGTATGCCGGCGAACCGGCACACGTTCACCTCACTGCTTTAGCCGATCTCGAACTCCCGACCTTCTTTGGCGATGTAGCCATACGCAGCGTTGCTGCGCTGGCCGCCCATAGCCAAGTACTCGGCCTTCATCTTCGCGATCATGTCGTTGTCGAACGGCGTGGTCATCGCGTCGGCTGCCATCTTCTGTGCATCGAGACGGTACAGCTTGGCCGAGTTGAGGCCGAAGATCTTGTTCTTGACCGTACCGCGGCCATCGCCCAGAGGAATCTTCCAGCCTTGCTTCTTCATGATGTCTTCCGGGATTTCCAGACGACGCATTGCCTCGATCTGCCACTGCGGCGAGCCGTACCACACCGAGTCGGTACCCCACACCACGCGATCCGGACCCATCAGGTTGACCAGCTGGCCGATGAACGCAGAGCAGAAGCGTGGGTTGGTGACTGCCGTAGAGGCAAACACTGAGCCCAATTCGGCGTAGACGTTGTTGACACCGAACTTCTCCGGAATACGTGCCAGATCGGTCGACCACTGGATGTAGCCGTTCTTCTCGAACTGAGCCATTTCCATTTCGGGTGGATCTGCCAGCCATGGACGCAGCGCGGCGTGATAGATCACGAAGTTCATCTTCGGCCAATCTTTCGCAGCCTTGCCCAGATCGTTCACAGTCGCATGCTCCCACGTTCCGGCAAACGCCTTCTCGTAGTCGCGTGGCATCAGACCCTTGTGGATACAGATGGTGTTGATGCCTGCCTTCAGTGCTTTCTCGTAGAAGGGGTACATCAGTTTTTCGTCATCCAGGCGCCATGCAAACTTTGATGGGCCGAACGGGTCACCAATGGTGTACGACTTCCAGGACACTGGCTTCAGTTCCTCGATCGCGCGATCGACTTCGTCCATCCAGTTCGGATACTTCGGCGTGATCACAGCGTGGCCGAGCATACGTACTGTACCGGCCATCTTGTTGACAGCGCGGCAAGCGTTCTGGATTGCGTCGTTCGACAGCAGCCACCAGTTCGGATCATCAAATGGCGCGCCAGAGAGCAGAGCCACTGAAGTATCCGAATCAAGGAAGATCTCCTTGAGGTAGTTGTCCATCTTGTAGCGTGACAAGTTGGTCGGAATGTTGCCGATGTTCGGGTTGACCTTGGCGCCTTCGGCCCACTTGGTCAGGCCCAGCAGACCTTCCTCTTTGAAGTCATCGCGGATGAAGTGGGTCTGATCATCAAAAATGAACTGGCCCTTGTACTTCGCCTTGCGATCGCCAGCAGCGTCGGGGTTCTTCGCTTCTGCTTCACTCACTTCGAACATGTTGCCGTAGACCTGGTTCATCGCCAGGAAAGCGGTGGCCATGCCGGATGAAGTCGCCAAGAACTCACGGCGGCTCATGTTGTGGCGCTTGGCTTCCTTGTCAGCCATTTCCTTGATCAGGAATTCAACCTTTTTCTGCTGCTCAGTCTGCGGCAGCGGGTTGTATTCACCGTTTGACACCATTTGAGTCGGGATCGGTGAGCGGAACGCTGCCTCGTCTGCCGGTAGGCACTCGGCAAACTCGCGGTCCGTCATCGAAACACCAAATGGCCTTTGCTTATCAGTCATTTTTGTCTCCTCAGGTTGTTATCAAGGGCAGCTTCGCCCCCTTTGCTGCAGGGTTACGCCGGCAGAGAGACTTCCAATCAGGAGGTCCAACTGCCGGCCCAACCCTCAACACTGCTGCTGTGCGAGTACGCCTCACAGCTTGATTCGCCGCTCTCCCTGAACCGACCGGGCAACCGGCGAATCTCATCCAACATTAGCAATCGGTGTGCCAATACATGAAAGCCACGCTTGCTTCAAACTTCACTGACGTTCAGCGCTATTTGGCGCAAATTGAACGACAAACCTGCATTCCAGCTGAAGTACCTACTACCTTGCCAACGTTACGGTGTAACTCTGACTTGTGACACTGTCACACGGGTGTAACAGCTTTGTCACTGCCATGGTTCAGCGCGGCGGCGTAATGCCGTGCTGTTTCATGCGTCGGTACAAGGTCATGCGGGAAATATTCAAATTTTGCGCCGCAGCAGTCACATTCCATTGGCAGGCCTCAAGAACGCCGAGCAATTCCCGGGCTGGCTTGCCGTGGCGCGACAGATCACGCGGTATCAACGGGCTATTCGGGTCATTCAGGTCCGGATTAACGAGATACTCTGGTAAATCGCCCACCGTAATTAACTGATCCGCGCATACTGCCGCAGAAAAATCGATGACATTGCTGAGCTCGCGCAGGTTGCCAGGCCAGCGATGACGCAGTAGCAGCGCTTTCGATTCGGCGTCTATGGATAAAGGATGTTCCTGTGCAGATTTTGCCGATTGCTTGGCGATCGCACGATCAATCAGCCAACCCAAATCTTGCCGCTCGCGTACCGGTGGCAAGGTGAAGTGCGCGCCATTCAAGCGATAGAACAAATCATCGCGGAACAGGCCCTCACGCACGCGAGACTCCAAGTTGCAATGAGTTGCGGCGATCACGCGCACATTCACTGGCACCGGACGCTGTGCACCTACGGGTACCACTTCTTTTTCGGATAGCACGCGCAGCAAGCGGGTCTGCAGCGACTTCGGCATGTCGCCAATTTCATCCAGGAACAAGGTGCCGCCATCGGCCTCCTGGATCAAACCTTTTCTACCCTTGGTGGCCGCACCCGAGAAGCTGCCTGGTGCGTAGCCGAATAATTCGCTTTCGATCAAGGTGTCGGGTATGGCTGCACAATTAACTGCGATAAATGGACCATCGCGTCGTTCGCTACTTTGATGCAGTGCCTTGGCAAAATATTCTTTGCCACTACCGGTTTCGCCGGTAATCAAAATACTGATTGGCGAGTTCACGAGTCGCGCAGCGCGCCGTATCTGTTTTTCCAGTTGGGCATCGCCTCCGGTGAGCGCTTTCAGCTCCGCAGGAATTTCAGCGCCTGCAGCTTGCTGGGTGCCAGTCATACTTATACGTGCTGGCCACATCACCGAGAGAAACACAAGCTGTCGCGAGTTATGAATTTTCAGAGCGCGCTTATCTACTGGCCTGGCAGACAAATAATTTGGCAACTCGTCCATGGTGAGTTCGATCAAATCTGAAATCGATTGGCCCATCAAGTCACCATGCGCGTGATGCTGCAATAGCTTTTTCGCTGAATGGTTGTAGCCAACGACCTTGCCTGAAGCGTTCACTGCCAACAGATACTGAGGGCTTACTTCCAGGAACTCTGGCGCATTCGACATCCGTAAAATCCATTGATCACGGTAGCGATGGAGGAAGTATGCGTTTTCGATTTTGTGTGCATACATTTTTACCAGCTGCAGCGCGAGGTGCTGGCTGGTTTTATCAGAGGGGGAAGTCAGCAGTGAAATATCCAGCACCGCTTTCAACTGTCCGGCTGGGTCATATACCGGTGCTGCAGTACAGGTGAGGGGAATATGGGTCGCGTCAAAGTGATCATCAAGATGCACCGTCAGCGCCTCGCCGGTGGTAATACAGGTGCCGACACCGCACGTGCCAGCCACTGTCTCATGCCAATTTGAACCGAGGTACAGTCCCGCTTTGCGCAGGCTGGCGTCGAGCTGAATATCGCCAATGAAGTCAACCGTAACACCATGTGAATCGGTCAACAGGATGGCATAGCCAAGTCCGGCTACCTGGTGGTAAAGCTCCTCTACACCGTGGCGCGCGATGTGAAGAAAATCCTCAAGCTGATCTTTATGTTCCCGAACGCGATTATTTGGCAGGATGATCGCTTCCTGCATCCGGGTCGGATCGAGCTTGTGATCATGAACGCAGCGCATCCATGAATCTCGAATGATTTGATCATGTCTCAGACCAGCAGAGGTTTTTGCCTCCGCAACCTGGACGACGGTCTCAATATGCTTCTTCTTTTCTGCCAGCACTACGACACCGTGAGGGTTGTGTTGGTCGGCGAGGCTGATCATTATTTTTTGTACTTGACCAGTCCCGAACGTGAAGCTGTTGTTCTTGTTGACATGAAGATACACCGATACGCCTGTAAATCAACAGTAAATCGGGGTAATTTCGATGTTGCAGCGCGATGATCTTTCCGAATTCACAAGCTTGATTAGCAAGTCGTAAAGTATTCGGCAAAGAACACTTCTCATTTGTGCCTTGTTTACAAAAAGGCTACCAATGTCGCCTGACGGTCAATCGGGGCAAATAAAAAACGCACCCGGGGGTGCGTTAAAGGTGCTACGGAGAGAGCAGAGGAGATAACGATTTACGTCAGCATGCCGACTTACGTCACTAAATGCTGTGGCTTCCCTGATATGAAGCATTCGATGTTATCGATTAATTGATCAGCCAAAAATTGCATCGCGCCATCGGATGCCCAGGCCACGTGTGGCGTGAGGATGAAGTTCGGCGTCTTGATATCCAATAAAGGATTGCCGTCTTTCGGTGGTTCTTTCGTCAGCACATCAAAACCCGCGCCGGCAATTAATCCGGTTTCCAGAGCAGTTTTTAGCGCATGCTCGTCAACGAGACCACCACGTGCGGTGTTAATCAAAATCGCGCTGCGCTTCATCTTCTTGAACTGCTCGAGGCCGATGAAATTACGCGACGACGGCGTCAACGGGCAGTGCAGAGAAATAATGTCTGACTCTGCAAACACCACTTCCGGATCAGTAAACTCGACATTCGGCGCCTTTGGTGGTGGGTGATCAGCAAACAGCACGCGCATGCCCAATGCTTTCGCAATAGCCGCCGTGCCTTGGCCGAGCACACCCTCGCCGAAAATACCAATTGTGCTGCCGTGCAGATCTTGAATCGGGTGATCGAAGAAGCAGAACTGATCTTGTGCCTGCCAACGACCGCGCAGCACATCTTCACGGTACGCCACCAGGTTACGCCGCAACGCAAAGATCAGCGCAAAGCTATGCTCGGGCACGGTGTGCACCGCGTAGTTGCGAATATTTGCAACTGCAACACCGCGCTCCTTGCAGGCATCAACATCGATCACGTCGTAGCCAGTGGCCGCGACCGCGATCATTTTCAGGTTCGGCAGCTGCTCAAGCGCAGCGCGCCGGATCGGCACCTTGTTGGTAATAGCAATAGTGGCGTTGGCCAGTCGGTCGGCGACCGACGGCTCCAACGTCTGCGAATGCTCTTCCCAGTGATGCGCGAAGCCCGGTTTACGGACCTCAGCCTTTAACGACTGCCGATCGAGGAAGACTATTCGTTCCATGCGATTCCTTAAGCTCGTTCGGGGTACCACGAATCAGCAAGCCTGACGGTGGCTGATTTGTGCGCCAGTATTCGCTTGCGGCGGCGACGCCACTACCCGGTGTTACCGAGATACCGCAATCGAGCATAGCCATCTCTGCGCCGGCAATCGCGGCCATCAGATGTACCTCGTTCATGTCACCGAGGTGACCGATACGGAACAGCTTACCTGCCACTTTCGACAGACCCGCGCCCAAGGAAACGTTATAGCGGCTGTAAGCACGCGCGATCACCTCGGCACCATTCTTGCCCTCGGGGACCAGAATCGCAGAAACGGTATCGGAGTACCACTTGGCTTCTTTTGCGCACAGCTTCAGGCCCCAGCCCTTGATGACCGCAGCACGGACACCTTCAGCCAGATAATGATGACGCGCGAAGATATTATCGAGACCTTCTTCTTCGATCATCTTGAGTGATTCAACCAAGCCGTACATCAACGACAGCGCCGGGGTGTAGGGGAAGTAACCGGTCGCATTGGAGTTCAGCATGTCGCCGAGGTCGAAGTAAGCACGTTTCATTTGTGCGCTCTCACGCATCGCCAGTGCTTTTTGGCTGGCACACAGAATGCCCAGGCCAGCAGGAAGCATCAGACCTTTTTGCGAGCCTGATACCGCCATGTCTACGCCCCAGTCATCGAAGCGGAAATCAATTGAGCCGAGTGACGACACGCAATCGACAAACAGCAGCGCAGGATGCTTGGCCTCATCGAGCGCCTCGCGTACACCTGCGATATCTGAGGTGACACCGGTCGCGGTTTCGTTGTGGCAGGCCAGAACTGCCTTGATCTTGTGGCCCGTATCTGCTTTGAGAATGTCGGTGTACTGCTGCAGCGGTACGCCCGTGCCCCATTCGCAGTCAACGATCTGAACGTCGAGACCGAGGCGTGTGCACATATCAATCCAGAGGTGGCTGAATTGACCAAAGCGCGCAGCCAAAACACGATCACCGGGCGATAAGGTGTTGGTAACCGCGGCTTCCCAGCAGCCGGTGCCGGACGAAGGAAAAATAAACGGCGTGCCATGCTCGGTGCGAAACACCTTTTTCAAGCCCGGCATCATTTCGTTGGTGAGTGCGGGGAATTTCGGTGAACGATGATCTTCCATCGACACCATCATTGCGCGCAGTACACGATCCGGAACATTGGTCGGTCCCGGTACAAATAAAAAGTTACGTCCAGCCATGGAGCTCTCCTTCCATTTCAATAATAAAAATTGTTGATGGGCACACATGGCTCCTCTGCGGGAGCCTGGTACAACGCCACTACCTCGGGTTTTTCGCTGCTTAGCGCGCGTACACCGGGTGCGCGTCGGTCAATAGTTTGACCTCGGCCTTGACACGTTCAATCGTTGCCGCGTCATGCGGGTGATCGAGTACATCCGCAATCAAATGACCCACCTTGGCC
>JBEDGK010000169.1:0-6519 GCA_041174665.1 Pseudomonadota bacterium | reverse complement strand
GCTTATGCCCGCTGCAACTCGGGTCCGGCCTACAAAAAAAACGGCCGGGAACTGAATCTACCGGCCGGTGTGAATGAAGCAAGCGTCGCGTCAGCTTTTGACAGCAGGCTCCACCGCTCGCAAACGAATATGCAATTCGCGCAACTGCTTCTCGTCGACTGCGCTCGGTGCCTGCGTCAGCAGACATTGCGCGCGCTGGGTCTTGGGGAAAGCGATCACGTCACGGATTGATTCAGCGCCGGTCATCATGGTGACCAGACGATCCAGACCGAACGCGAGGCCGCCATGCGGAGGCGCGCCATACTGCAGCGCATCGAGCAGGAAGCCGAACTTCAGGCGTGCTTCTTCCTCGCCGATGTTCAGCGCACTGAACACTTTGCTTTGCACATCGGCGCGGTGGATACGCACGGAACCACCGCCAAGCTCCCAGCCATTGAGCACCATGTCATAGGCCTGCGCGATCGCGCGGCCCGGGTCGGTGCTGATGAAGTCTTCATGGCCGGCCTTGGGTGCCGTGAAGGGGTGGTGCAGCGCATTCCAGCGGTTTTCGTCTTCATCAAACTCGAACATCGGAAAGTCGACCACCCACAGCGGACGCCAGTCGTCATCGAACAACCCATTCTTGCGGCCAAAATCACTGTGGCCGATCTTCACGCGCAGCGCACCGATCGCATCGTTGACGATCTTGGCCTTGTCGGCGCCGAAAAAAATCAGGTCGCCATCCTGCGCGCCGGTGCGCTCGAGGATCGCTGTCAATGCGGCGTCATGGATATTTTTGACGATCGGCGACTGCAGGCCGTCACGGCCCTTGGCTTTTTCATTGACCTTGATGTAGGCGAGGCCCTTGGCGCCATAGATCGCTACAAACTGCGTGTAGGCATCGATCTCGGAACGCGGCATGCCGCCATTTTCAGTGGCGCCGCCAGGAATGCGCAGACCCACCACGCGACCACCGTCCATGTTGGCCGCACCGGAAAAGACCTTGAACTCGACATCCTTCATCACCTCGGTGAGTTCGGTAAATTCTAGCTTCACGCGCATGTCGGGCTTGTCTGAGCCGTACTTTGCCATCGCGGTGCCGTAATCCATTACGGGGAACGGATTGGGCAAGTCAACATCGAGTGCCCTCTTGAATACGCCGCGAATCATGTCTTCGAACAGATCGCGGATTTCCTGTTCATTCATGAACGAGGTCTCGCAGTCGATCTGGGTGAACTCGGGCTGACGATCGGCACGCAGGTCTTCGTCGCGGAAGCACTTGGTGATCTGATAGTAGCGATCAAAGTTTGCGACCATCAGCAGCTGCTTGAACAGCTGCGGCGATTGCGGCAGTGCGAAGAAGTGGCCAGCGTTCACGCGCGAAGGCACCAGATAATCGCGCGCGCCCTCGGGCGTGGACTTGGTGAGCATCGGCGTCTCGATATCGATGAAGCCATTCTCATCCAGGAATTTGCGCACCTCCATCGATACCTTGTAGCGCAGGCGCAGGTTGTGCTGCATCTGCGGGCGACGCAGATCGAGCACGCGATGCGTCAGTCGCGTGGTCTCGGAAAGGTTGTCATCGTCAAGCTGGAACGGCGGCGTGACGGATGCATTCAGTACGTCGAGCTCATGGCATAGCACTTCGATCTTGCCCGATGTGAGATTCGTATTCTCGGTACCCGCAGGACGCGAACGCACCACGCCGGTGATGCGCAGACAAAATTCATTACGTACAGCCTCTGCAGCTTTGAACATCTCGGCGCGATCCGGATCACAGACGACCTGCACCAGTCCTTCGCGGTCGCGAAGATCGATGAAGATCACGCCACCGTGATCTCGGCGGCGGTGCACCCAGCCGCACAGGCTGACGGTCTGGCCTAGCTGCGCCTCAGTCGTCAGGCCGCAGTAGTGTGTACGCATGGACATGTTATTCGGTCTCGGTTGTGGCCTCTGGTGGCCGGGTTAATCACAAATATCAATGTTCGATGCGCGGTGCGGGCTTGAGCGCGGCATCGGGTTTTTTTTGCGGCTGCGGAGCGACCACGCCCATCGAGACGATATATTTCAGCGCCTCATCGACGCTCATCTGAAGCTCAATCGTGTCTTCGCGTTTGAGCATCAGGAAGAAACCCGACGTAGGATTGGGTGTGGTCGGCACATACACGCTGACGTAATCGCCGTCGAGATGATTGCGAACATCGCCGCCAGGTACGCCGGTCTGAAAGGCGATCGTCCAGATGCCCTCGCGCGGATACTGCACCAGCAAGGCTTTGCGGAACGCATTGCCCGACGATGACAGCAGGGTGTCGGACACTTGCTTGACGCTGGAATAGATGGAATTCACCACCGGTATGCGCTGCAGCAGCAATTCCCATAGACGCAGCAGACGGTTGCCGATGAAATTCTGCGTGATCAGACCGGTGACGAAAATAATCACCAGGGTGAGAATGGTGCCGAAACCAGGCAGGTTGAAACCGAACAGCGACTCGGGTCGCAACGACGGCGGCAACAGCAGCAGCGACTGATCGAGAGTGCCGATGATGAGGTTGAGCACCCACAAGGTGATCGCCAGCGGCACAAGAACCAGCAGGCCGGTGATGAAGTATTTGCGCATGAGTACGGTCAGACCAGAGATATCAGGTGGCAGCTGGCGTCGCTGACTGGGTGTCTGCGGCAGGAGCCGACCCCGCGTTAGACGGCGCCGCAGCAGCGGCGTCAGATGCGGCATCGCCGGCTCCCGTTGAATCTCCCGCGTCAGTCTTGGGTTTGGCTGCGCCGCCGTTGTTACCGTTATTGCGGAAATCAGTCACATACCAGCCGGTGCCCTTGAGCTGAAAGCCGGCTGCGGTCAGCTGTTTTTTCATGGCTGATTTCCCGCAGGCTTCGCAGTCGGTCAGCGGCGCATCGGAGATTTTTTGCAGAATGTCTTTGGCGAAGCCGCAGGCTTCGCAACGGTATGCGTAGATAGGCATGGTGCTCCCTCCGTGCAAAATTCAGAAAACCTTGCATTATAGAGGTTTTTCGGGGCTGGTTCGGCGACTCCAGCCCAGTAAGAGCCCCAGGAACACGCCGCCGGTTCAGGCCCAGTGCGAGAGGCGTCTTGCTTGCGGCATCAGCGAGCCCATGATCATGCCCACGAAGGCCGCCAGCAGGCCGGCAAACTGGGGGGGCCAGATCGAGTCGCCGCCATACACTTCCATCAGCACCCAGCAACCAAGCCCGCCGATCACGGAGAGCAGCGCGCCTTGGGTGGTAGCGCGCTTCCAGTAGAGACCCATCACCAGCGGCACGAAGGCGCCGACCAGCGGTACTTTGTAGGAGTTACCCACCATTTCGTAAATGGGCATACCCTGCGAGTACAGGGCGAAGGTAGTGACGACGATCGTGAACAGCACCACCACCATGCGGGTGGTCCGCAGCAGCTGCTGGTCATTCATCGGGATCATCTCGCGCAAGATGTTTTCAGTGAGCGTGATGCTGGGCGCGAGCAGCGTGCCACTGGCGGTAGACATGATCGCTGACAGCAACGCGCCGAAAAACAGCACCTGGGCGAACAGCGGCGTGTGGTCAAGGATCAGGCGTGGCAGGATCATCTGCGGATCTTCTCCGATCAGGGAGGTGAACATCTGGGGATCGATCAGCTGTGCCGCGTAAACCAGAAACATCGGAATGAAAGCCAGAAAAAAGTACATGGTGCCGCCCACCACAGCGCCTGCGACCGCCACATTTTCCGAGCGAGCTGACATGACGCGCTGGAACACGTCCTGTTGTGGTATCGAACCCAGCATGATGGTCACGCCCATACCGATAAAGCCCAGCCAGGCAGCGAGCGTCGGCTCGGGGAAGAAACGCAGCTTGCCCGACTCGGACGCGTGCTGTATCACAGTGTGCGCACCGCCCGCATCACCGGAGATCTCCCAAACGATATAGAGCATGCCGATGATGATCAGCGACATTTGGAAAGCATCCGTCAAGGCGACCGACCACATGCCGCCAAAGAGGGTGTAGATCAGCACAATGGCGGCGCCAATGATCATGCCGGTGGACATGGACACGGCGCCCTGAGTCAGCACGCTGAACACGAGGCCCATCGCCGTGATCTGTGCAGACACCCAACCCAGGTAGGAGACGACAATACATAGGGAGACAATGACTTCGACGGTGCGGTTGTAGCGCTGCTTGTAGTAATCGCCGATGGTGAGAAGGTTCAGCCGGTAGAGTTTGCGCGCAAAAAAGAGACCCACGAAGATCAGGCAGAGCGAGGCGCCAAAGGGGTCCTCAACGGTGCCGCCCAGCCCTTGTTCGGCAAAGCGCGCGGGAATGCCAAGCACGGTTTCGGATCCAAACCAAGTCGCGAACACCGTGGCGATCACCACGGGGAGCGGCAGTGACCGGCCTGCGTTCGCATAGTCGCTGGAGTTCTTCACGCGCGTGGCTGCATACAGGCCAAGACCGACCGATATCATCAAGTACAGCCCGACAAAGACCATCAAGGTATTCATGGCAGCTCCGCGCAGTGTGGGCCGGGGATGGTGCGTTCCCCTCAAAAAATGGGGATTATAGCGGCTGAGTTTCCGCGAAGCAGCTGAAAATTTTATGTCTCTATTTGTGACGAAGAGAAAGCCGTCCAGCAGCATGTCGTCAGCGCTGCTGTGCTCTAGTACGCAGAGTGCCAGCGCAAGAATAACTGCACCACCAGAATGCCGGTGACGAGGCCTCCGCCAAAGTAAACGGCCAGGCCCAGCAAACGGTTGGTGAATTGCTGCTCTGCGACCTGACGCCTGAGCAGGCGCTGCTGCTCATCGTTGTCAGCATCGGCAGACTGGCGCTGAAGCGCCTGGTGCAACAGGCGCGGCAGCTGCGGCAGCAGCTGCGCATAGTGCGGCGCTTCGAGCCTCAGCCGGTCGAGCAAACCGCGCCAGCCCAGCTGCTGCTTCATCCACTTCTCCAGCGCAGGCTTGGCAGTCGACCACAGATCAAGATCAGGATCGAGCTGGCGTCCCAAGCCTTCGATATTCAGCAGGGTCTTTTGCAGCAGCACTAGCTGCGGCTGTACTTCAATATTGAAGCGGCGCGAAGTCTGGAACAGTCTCAGCAGCACCTGACCGAAAGAGATTTGCGCGAGCGGTCGGTCGAAGATGGGCTCGCAGCAGGCGCGTACCGCAGCCTCAAGCTCATCGACCCGGGTCTGTTTTGGTGCCCAACCCGATTCAATATGCGCCTGCGCGACCCGCTTGTAATCGCGCCGGAAAAACGCCAGAAAATTCTGCGCGAGATAATCCTTGTCGAAATCAGTCAACGTACCAACGATACCGAAATCCAGTGCGATATAGCGACCAAAGGTCTTGGGATCCGTAGAGACGAGGATATTTCCGGGATGCATGTCCGCATGGAAGAAGCCATCGCGAAACACCTGCGTAAAGAAAATTTCGACACCGTCGCGAGAGAGCTTCTTCAAGTCGACACCCGCCTCGATCAGCCGCTGCGTCTGCGAGATCGGTATGCCGTGCATGCGCTCCATGACGATCACGGACACAGTGCAGTAGTCCCAGTACATCTCGGGTACCAGCAGCAAATCGGAATGCGTGAAATTCCGGCGCAGCTGGCTTGCATTGGCCGCTTCACGCATCAGGTCGAGCTCGTCATGAAGGTACTTGTCGAACTCGGCGACCACCTCGCGCGGACGAAGACGGCGACCATCTTGCGACCAACGGCCGATCCAGCTGGCGAGCACATGCATGAGCGCGAGATCATCATCAATCGCCTTGTGCACGCCGGGCCGCAGCACCTTGACGGCGACCTCGGTACCATCTTTCAGTGTCGCAAAATGCACCTGAGCGACCGATGCCGACGCGACCGGCTCGCGCGTGAAGCTGGCGAAGAGCTGATCGGGATGCTGACCCAGCGCGCGGGTGATTTCGGCGATCGCCAGCTCGGGGGCGAAAGGCGGCACACGATCCTGCAGCATCGCCAGCTGATCGGCAATATCGGCCGGCATCAGGTCGCGACGCGTGGACAGCACCTGCCCGAATTTCACAAAGATTGGGCCCAGCTCTTCCAGTGCGCGGCGCAGGCGCTCGCCGCGCGGCGCGCGGATATCGCGAAACGCATGACGCCAGAAAAACAGCGCCGACAATGCGCGCAAGGATGCTGGCATGTGCGTACCAGACAACAGCAGGTCGTCCAGCCCGTAACGCAATGCGACACGCGCAATTTTGATGGCTCGCAGCAGGCGCAGAATCATGCCGCACCTCCACGTTTTTCCAACAACGCAATGCGCTTTGCAAGGCGCTCCACGTCGTCTCTGAGCACGGCGACGTCTGAGGCAAAATCCTCGCCTGCCCGCCGATAGAGCAGCACAGGATTTTCTTCGAGCAGATATTCTGCAACATTCTCGGCCAGACGCTGGCCACCGGTTTTGACCTGAGCGGCCAAAGCGCGCGCCGCTTGCACGATACGCACCGCTGCGATATCGCCGACGATCGGCGCCAGATCAGACTCGGCATCCCAGCGCAAGCTGCTCACCACCTCGGACAC
>JBEDGK010000168.1:0-5659 GCA_041174665.1 Pseudomonadota bacterium | reverse complement strand
GTCGCCGTCATGCCCAGCCGGACATCCGCCCCCGCCTTGGGCAACGCGATCTTCGCCGTGTAGGTTCGAGTCGCCGGATCCGCGACGGGCGAGAGCTCGCGCAGCTTGCCCTCCATCGGCGAACGCGGATTAGCCCAGGTGCGCACCGTCAGATTGCTCACCTGACGCAGTGCATCGACCTGGTCCTCGGGGATACTGACTCGGACTTCCTTGTCACCAGCACGTGCAAGCCTGATCACGGGGACGCCAGCGGCGACCACCTGTCCGACCTCGGCATCAATGCCAGTGATCACGCCCGCTGCATCGGCGTACAGGTTGTTGTAGCCACTCTGATTGGTCTGGATTTTCAAGGCGGCGCTGGCCTGCTCATGGGAGGCGAGCGCCGATTGGTAGGCCGCTTCTTTCACATCAAGCAGCGCCTGACTGACAAAGTTCTTCTGGCGCAGTTCTCGATAACGCTGCGCCTCGGCACGCGCCAGCGACAAGTTGCTATCGGCTGCGCTGACTGCTGCCTTCGCCTGTGATTGCGCAAGCTGAAGGTCCGCAGGGTCAAGCTGCATCAGCAACTGGCCACGCTTGACCAGGCTCCCGATCTCGACCTGTCGCCCGATCAGCTTGCCACCGACGCGAAAACCCAGTCGTGATTCGTAACGCGGCTGAATGTCGCCTGAGAGCTCCACCAGCGCACGATTTTCAGCAGGCGCAACCGTCACGGTCCGAACCGGTCGCACTATCTCGACTCGCTCGATCGGCTTGGAGCAGGCTGCCAGGGCGAGCACCAGCGAGACCGCCGGCCAGTTCAGCCAGTTCATCGCAAGGGGCGGGGTGCGGGAAGCGGAGCGGACCACGTTTTTTCCTTTACTATTCGGCATGCAAAATGAAGATGAATCAGACAATGCACAGCACAGGTGGCCATGCAACACCGACAGCCTTGCTTGAGCGTCGCGAACGAAAGCCCTGGCCTATGGGCCATATCGGCACCGAGGTTGCCGCCAATCCGCTCACTACTGACTCTACGGTTAGTAATTATAGCGAAAGCACATTCCTTTGCCTTAACAACATCTCCGCCCGCCCTCATCTGCATGCCTGATCAACACTACGAAAACTTCCCGGTCGCCTCGCCGCTCTTACCCCGCGAGATGCGCGCCCCGGTCCGGGTGCTGTACGCATTCGCTCGTAGCGCCGACGATCTGGCTGATGAAGGTCATGCGACGCCGGAGGAACGCATCGCGGCACTTGACGCCTACGAGAGAGAGCTCGACCTGATCGATGCCGGGCAGAACCCAAGCTCTCCCCTCTTTCATCAGCTGTCTGCGGCGCTGCGTGAGCGACGCATCGGCACGGCTCTGCTGCGCGACCTGTTGTCCGCGTTCAAGCAAGACGTTCGTCAGACACGCTACGCCACTTTCGCCGTACTGCTCGACTATTGCAGACGCTCGGCCAACCCGGTCGGGCGTCTGATGCTGGCGCTCGCTGGCCAGACACGCGAGAGCTCGCTCAGCATGAGCGATGCGATCTGCAGTGCGCTGCAGATCATCAATTTTTTGCAGGATGTGGCCATCGACTGGGAGAAATCGCGTGTCTACCTGCCCCAAGAAGATATGGATCGCTTCGGGGTGACTGAGCAGCAGATCGCGAACGGCGAGATTGACGAGCGCTGGCACGCGCTGATGCAGTTCGAGATTGATCGGGCCCGCGAGATGATGTGCTCCGGTGCGCCGCTGGCACTGGCAGTGGGCGGCCGATTGGGGTGGGAATTGCGGCTGGTGGTGCAAGGCGGGCTGCGCATCCTCGAAAAAATCGAGGCGGCCGGTCATGATGTGTTTCGACGCCGTCCCACGCTGCATACGGCTGACTGGCTGCTGATGATCTGGCGTGCATGGTCACAACCCGTGCCTGCGCAGCGTCGGTATTCTGCGCGCTGAATTTTTGTTCTTTAGAGTCCTCCCGGTCTGACGATGACACCCGACGAATACTGCCAACAAAAAGCCGCACAAAGCGGCTCGAGCTTCTACTACAGTTTTCTGTTCCTGCCGCCGCAGCGGCGCAAGGCCATCACCGCACTGTATGCGTTCTGCCGCGAAGTTGACGATGTGGTGGATGAGACCAGCGATCCTTCCATCGCACGTACCACGCTCGACTGGTGGCGGCGCGAGGTACAAAGCCTGCTATCGGGCTCGCCGACCCACCCCGTGACGCAGGCGCTGCAGCCGCACCTGTCCACGTTCGGCCTGCGTGGCGAGCATCTGCTGGCCGTCATCGATGGGATGGAAATGGACCTGACGCAGACCCGCTATCTTGATTATCCTGCACTGAAGCGCTATTGCTGGCACGTCGCCAGTGTCGTCGGCATCATGTCAGCCAGTATCTTCGGCTACAGCGACGAGCGCACGCTGAGCTATGCAGAGAAACTCGGACTGGCTTTTCAGCTCACGAATATCATCCGCGATGTCGGTGAAGATGCTCGCCGGGGCCGCATCTACCTGCCGATCAGCGAATTACAGGAATATCAGGTCACTGCCGCTGAGGTCCTCCAGGCCAGGCACAGCGAACGCTTTGAAGCGCTAATGCAGTTCCAGACACAGCGCGCGCAGTCGCTGTATGACGAAGCCTTCGCCGCACTGCCCGGCGCCGACCGCCGCGCGCAACGGCCCGGTCTGATCATGGCGGCAATCTATCGCACCTTGCTCGACGAAATACAGCGCGATGGCTTCCAGGTGCTTCAGCATAAAGTATCACTGACGCCGCTGCGCAAGTTATGGCTGGCATGGAAAACCTGGGTCAAACCCTGAAAAACACCTCCTCATGAAGAAAACACAGGTCGCCATCATTGGCGCTGGCTGGGCGGGTTGCTCAGCGGCGGTCGAGCTGGCGCGGCGCGGCGCGCGCGTCACGCTGTTCGAGGCGTCGCGCACTGCCGGCGGGCGAGCGCGGCGTGTCGAGCATGAGGGTCGAACGCTCGACACTGGCCAGCACATCCTGTTAGGCGCGTACCGCGACACCCTGCACATGATTCGGCAAGTCGGCATCGATCCTGCGAGAGCTATGCTCCGCTTGCCGCTCCAAATGCGCTACCCGCCCGGCACCGGCGGCATGGAATTCATTGCGCCGCGCCTTCCCGCGCCTTTTCATCTTCTTGTCGCCATCCTGCGTGCGAAAGGATTAACCGCCGCCGACAAGCTCTCGCTGGCACGTTTTTCTTCTGCCGCTCGCTGGATGGACTGGCAGCTCGACATTGATTGCAGCGTAGCTACGCTTATGGACCGATTCGGACAGAACGAGCGACTGGTACAACTGATGTGGCGACCGCTGTGTATCGCTGCGCTGAACACCCCACCCGAGCGCGCATCGGCGCGAGTGTTTCTGCGCGTGCTGGGTGACTCGCTGGGCGCTGCCCGCAACGCATCCGACATGCTGCTGCCCAAGGAAGATCTGTCGACACTGTTCCCGGACGCAGCCATCGCTTATCTCGAGAAGCATCATGGCCATTACCAGTCGGGCGCACGAGTGCGCTCGCTGCAGGCAGTGAACCGTCGGTGGACACTGGAAATCGAAGGAAACGATCTGCCTTTGGCAAGCTTCGAGCGTATCGTCATCGCCAGCCCGGCGCCGGTAGCGCAGTCGCTGCTGGCACCGCACGACAGCGCGCTGGCGGCATCGCTACAGTTCGAGCACGAGCCGATCACGACCTGCTATCTGCAATACGATGCCCGCATGCGGCTTGCTCAACCTTTTTATGCGCTGGCTGACCAGCCTGCTGAGAATCTGTGGGGGCAATTTGTCTTTGATCGGGGTTGGCTGGACGAGGCGCAGGCGGGCACCGTGGCAGTCGTTATCAGCGCTTCATCGGAAGCGATGAAACTGTCTCATCAGTCATTGATCAACGCTGTCGCAAGCCAACTGGCAGCCGTGTTCCGCGATCCTGCCCTCGCCTCGCCAGTCTGGACTCAGATCATTACCGAGAAGCGCGCGACGTTTGCTTGCACGCCTGATCTGCAGCGCCCGACGAATCAGACCTCGCTGCCGAATGTCTGGCTGGCGGGGGATTACACCGCCGGACCTTATCCTGCAACGATAGAAAGCGCGGTGCGCAGCGGCCTTGCAGCGGCACAACTTGTGCTGGCATCAATGCATTGAGATGGGCTAGTGAATAGCAAGAAAGGCTCACGCGGTGCATGATGCCAGTCAGTGAAGCAGGCAGATTGTTCGAGATCATTGAACATCTTAAAGTCACTGGATCCGCGCCTGCGCCGTGCTGAGGTTTCAGCTGCTACCGGCTGTCATGTCGTCGTCCCGGCGCAGGCCGGGACCCAGCGTCTTTTGTTGCGTATAGAGACGCTTGGGCTTGACTCACTGGAGAGGAAGAAAGACTTCGGGAGCTACTGCAACTCCCGCACGCGATTCATCGCTTCATCAATACGCTCAACGCCAATCACCTGAAGTCCTTCGATCTTCTGCTTGGGAAGATTCGACTTGGGCACCAGCGCGACCGAGAATCCCAGCTTCGCCGCTTCTTTCAGACGCTCCTGGCCACGCGGCGCCGGGCGAATCTCGCCCGCAAGGCCGACTTCGCCAAACGCCACCAGTCCGCGCGGCAGGGGCTTGTTGCGCATCGAGGACTGTATGGCCAGCAGCACCGCCAGGTCCGCTGCAGGCTCGGTAATTTTCACACCGCCGACAGCGTTGATGAACACATCCTGATCGTAGGCAGCAACACCCGCATGCCGATGCAGCACGGCGAGCAGCATCGCCAGCCGGTTCTGTTCCAGCCCAACCGAAAGCCGGCGTGCGTTCGGCACGTGCGAGGCATCGACCAGCGCCTGTATCTCGACCAGCAGCGGACGCGTTCCCTCTTGCGTGACCATCACACAAGAACCGGGTACCTGACTGTCATGCTGCGACAGGAACAAGGCCGAGGGATTGGAGACGCCTTTCAGGCCTTTCTCGGTCATGGCGAATACACCCAGTTCGTTTACAGCGCCAAAGCGATTTTTGAAGGCACGCACCAGACGGAAGCTGGAGTGGGTATCACCCTCGAAATACAGCACGGTATCGACGATGTGCTCGAGCACGCGCGGGCCTGCCAGCGCGCCCTCTTTGGTGACATGCCCGACCAGGATGATGGTGATACCCGACTGCTTGGCCGCGCGCGTCAGTTGCGCTGCGCATTCGCGCACCTGCGCAACCGAACCCGGCGCGGAGGTCAGCGCATCCGAGTACAGCGTCTGTATCGAATCAACGACCGCGACTTCCGGCTTTTGCTCGGCCAGCGTGTTAAGGATTTTTTCCAGCTGAATCTCTGCCTGTAGCTGCAGACTATCGGCGTCAATCGCCAGCCGCCGCGCGCGCAAAGCGACTTGTGCGCCGGATTCTTCACCACTGACATAGAGTGCACGCTTGACGCGCGACAGATTCGCCAGTGCCTGCAACAGCAAGGTGGATTTGCCGATGCCCGGATCGCCGCCGATCAGCACCACGCCACCGGCCACCAATCCGCCGCCCAGCACACGATCGAATTCATCGATGCCCGTGCCGAACCGGGGCACATCGCTGGCTTCGATATCGGCCAGCCGCACCACAGGTGCGCCCTGCACCAGGCCTTTCTGTGACGAGAAGCGGTTGCCGCCCGAGGGCTCGACCAGGCTTTCCACGAGGGTAT
>JBEDGK010000167.1:0-5695 GCA_041174665.1 Pseudomonadota bacterium | reverse complement strand
CATCCACTCGAAGCTTGGGATAAGGTGATGAACCTGAATGTGCGCAGCGTCTTCCTGCTGTCTCAGGCAGTCGGCAAGCGATTGATGATTCCGCGTCGTTATGGGCGCATCGTCAACATCGCCTCGATCGCCGGCTTATCAGGCAATGGTCCTGACATGCAGACGCTGGCCTACAACACCTCGAAAGCAGCGGTCATTAACTTCACCCGCACGCTGGCTGGCGAGTGGGGCCAATACGGCATCACTGTCAACGCGCTCGCGCCGGGCTTCTTTCCATCAAAAATGTCACGCGGCCTGCTGGAAAAAATGGGCGATGGCGCAGCACAGCGCGCACCGCTGCGGCGCATCGGCGACGATGAAGACCTGAAAGGTGCTGTGCTGCTGTTCGCCACGGACGCCGGCAAGCACATCACCGGGCAAACACTGGCGGTTGATGGCGGCGTGTCGGCGATAATCATCTGATGAGCCAAGCCAAATTTCCATTTGATATACCTTTCCCAGAACATCTGGGTGTTGAATTCGTGCAGATGGACAGCGGGCGGGCGGAGATTGCGCTCACCCTTGAGCATCGCCACATGAACAGCTGGTATGTCACCCATGGCGGCATCAGCATGACCCTGCTTGATGTGGTGATGTCGCTCGCCGGGCGCTCACTCGACCCCGATGCGCGCGCAGCAGTCACCGTCGAGATGAAGACAAGTTTCCTGCAGCCTGGAGGGAAGCCGGGCAGCCGCATCATCGCCACGGGTCACGCGTTCCATCGCTCGACCACCATGTGCTTTTGCGAGGGCGAAATTCGCGACGGTGAGCGTCTCGTAGCCAAGGCGATGGGTACCTTCAAATACATCAAAAACCTGGCTATCGCCAGCAAGCTCTGAAACGGAGAACACATGAGCACGTATCAGCAGATCGTACTGGCATCGCGCCCGAAAGGCTCTGCGGTCACACCAGACCACTTCCGCCTGGAGCACCGGCCCATGCCAGTGATCTCCGACGGGCAACTGTTAGTACGCAATCATTTTTTATCGCTTGATCCGTACATGCGGATGCGCATGGAAGATGTGAAGAGCTACGCCGCGCCTCAGGCCCTTGATGAAGTGATGATCGGTGGCACAGCGGGCGAAGTAATCGAATCCAAGCATCCGAAGTTCAAGGTTGGAGACAAGGTGGTTGGCATGCTGGGCTGGAGCGAGATCGGTGTGTCTGACGGCACCCTGCTCAAGCAGGTCGATACCAGCAGGGTTCCATTGTCTGCTTATCTCGGCGTAGTCGGTATGCCCGGCATGACCGCTTGGTACGGGCTGAACCAGATCATTGAGCCCAAAGCAGGTCAGACCATTGCGGTGACAGCCGCCAGCGGTGCAGTTGGCGGTGTGGTGGGACAGCTTGCCAAACTCAAGGGCTGCCGGGTGATTGGCATCGCCGGTGGTAAAGAGAAATGCGGCTATGTGGTGGATGAACTGGGTTTCGATGCCTGCATCGACTACAAAGGTGGCAATCTGTTCAAAGACGTGAAGGCTGCGGCACCCAACGGCATCGATGGTCTGTTTGAGAACGTTGGCGGCGCAGTGATGGATGCGGTGCTCGCACGCATGAATCCCTATGGCCGCATCGCGCTGTGCGGACTGATCTCCGGCTACGACGGCCAGCCCATGCCGGTGCATAACCTGCATGCGGTGCTGTCAATGCGGCTGATGATGCAGGGCTTTATCGTGTCCGAGCATATGGATCTGTGGCCGACCGGATTGGGTGAGCTGGGAGCGTTGGTGGTCGACGGCAAGCTGAAATTCCGCGAATCGATTTCGGAAGGACTGGCCTCTGCGCCGGAGGCTTTCATCGGTCTTTTGCGCGGCAAGAATTTCGGCAAGCAGCTGGTCAGACTGATCTGAGGACACTATGAAGAATTTCAGTGGCCGCGTCGCGGTCATTACCGGTGCCGCCAGCGGCTTTGGCAAAGAATTTGCGTTGCTGGGAGCGAGCTTGGGCATGAAGCTGGTACTGGCCGATGTGCAGAAAGAAGCACTCGATGCCACGGCCAATGAGCTTCGCGCGAGTGGCGCGGAGGTGGTTTCCCAACTGTGTGATGTGCGCAAGGCAGAGCAGATCGAGGCGCTGGCGCAGGCCGCAATGGATGCTTTCGGTGCTGTGCATCTGGTGTTCAACAATGCGGGCGTTGGTGCCGGCGGTCTGGTGTGGGAAAGCTCTCAGGCCGATTGGGAATGGGTGCTAGGCGTGAACCTGTGGGGTGTGATCCACGGCGTGCGTGTTTTCACGCCGATCATGCTCGATTGCGCGAAAAAAGATCCTGGCTACGAAGGACATATCGTCAACACAGCGTCGATGGCCGGTTTGCTGAATCCACCGACCATGGGCATCTACAACGTGTCCAAGCACGCCGTGGTATCCCTGTCCGAAAGCCTGTATCACGATCTGTCGCTAGTCGAGGCACCGATAGGTGCCTCGGTGCTGTGCCCGTATTTCGTCCAGACCGGTATCAGCCAGTCGCACAGGCACCGCCCCGATGATGTGCAGGCAGCAGATAAGCCGACCGTAAGCCAGCAGATCTCGCAGGCGGTACTGGAGAAAGCCGTCTCCTCCGGCAAAGTGACCGCGAACGAAGTCGCACAACGTACTTTCGATGCGATTCGCGGCGGTACCTTCTACATCTACTCGCACCCCGGTTCGCTCGGCAATGTGCAGCGGCGCATGGAAGACATCCTGGCCGGGCGCAACCCAAGTGACCCGTATGAGTCGGTACCGCATGTGCGGGAGAAGCTGCAGGCAGGTCTGAAAGGCGATGGCCAGTGAGTACCGCCATTCACGAAGGACAGTATGCATCGCTGCCGAATGGCATGCGCCTGCACTATGCGAGTGCCGGGGAGCGAGGCAAACCGCTGCTGATTTTCCTGCATGGCTTTCCGGAATTCTGGTTTGCCTGGAGTGCGCAGTTGCAGGCGTTCGGTGATCGCTATTTTGCGGTCGCACCGGATCTGCGCGGCTTCAATTTGTCCGACATGCCCAAAGAGGTATCGGATTATCGTCCCAAGCTGATCACTCAGGACATCGAACAGCTGATCGCTTACCTTGGCTATCAGCGCTGCGTGATGGTCGCGCATGACTGGGGGGGCGCCATTGCGTGGAATATCGCGATCAGCAAACCCGAGTTGCTCGACCGACTGATCATCATCAATGCAACGCACCCGTATGCATTCGCAAAAGCGCTGGCGAATGACCCAGAGCAGCAACAGGCGAGCACCTACATGAACTGGCTGCGCGCGACTGGTTCAGAGCAGGCCTTGGCGAAAGATGATTTCCGCGTCATGGAGCAACTAATGCTCGGCATGGGCAGGCCATCGGACCACTGGTTCGATGCAGCGACACGGCAGCGCTATCATGCGAGCTGGGCGCGTGGCCTCTCGGGTGGCGTCAATTACTATCGCGCGACGCCGCTGTATCCGCCAACCAATGAGGATCCCGGCGCGGGAAAATTGTCTCTGAACCCGGAAGATTTTCATTGTCATGTGCCGGTGCGTGTGATCTGGGGCATGCAAGACAAGGCGCTGCTGCCGCAACTGCTCGACTCGCTGCCCGAACTGATCGATGACCTGATGATTGAGCGACTGCCCGAGGCCACGCACTGGGTCGTGCATGAGCAGCCCGAGCGGATCAATCAGCTGATCGAACGTTTTCTGGTTGAATAACTGTACCTTCGAAGAGACAGGCGATGGCAAAGCAGGATTTTTCTTTCTTCCACACGCTGCGTGTGCGCTGGTCTGAAGTGGATATGCAGGCCATTGTCTTCAATGGCAATTACCTGAATTATTTCGATGTTGCGTTCACTGAGTACTGGCGCGAGACCGGACTACCCGACGTCATTGCACAGGCGGAGGCTGGGCTGGAGCTGTTCGCTCGGAAAGCGGGTATCGAGTATCACGCCCCGGCGCGCTTCGACGACATGCTCGAGATCGGTGTGCGTTGTGCCGAGCTGGGTCGCAGCTCGATGCGTTTCGTGCTGGAGATTTTCAACGATGGTGAACTGCTAGTCTCGGGCGAGATGATGTACGTCCATGCGGACAGTCGCGTGCGCAAGAGTGTGCCTGTGCCGCAGGACTGGCGTGAGATACTGGTGCGCTTCGAGAAAGCGCTGCCGGTCATCGTTTGAGAGATTTTCATGAGCTTACGCATCGTCACTGGTGACTGGGACGGCCTGCGCGAGGATGCACAGAAGGTGCGTATTGAGGTCTTCGTCATCGAGCAAAACGTACCCATCGAGCTGGAGTGGGATGAGGCTGACGAGATCAGCACCCATGCGGTTGCCTACGATGGGCTAGGTCAACCCGTGGCAACCGGTCGCTTGCTGCCCGATGGCCACATCGGGCGCATGGCGGTAAGCCAGTCATTGCGCGGGCAAGGCATAGGCAAGCAGGTGCTGACCGCCCTGCTCGAGCATGCACAGCAGGAAGGCCACAGAGAGCTTGTGCTGCATGCGCAGACGCATGCAGTGCCGTTTTATGAGCAGCAAGGCTTTATCGTCGAGGGCGAGGAATTCATCGAAGCCGACATGCCACATCTGCTGATGCGCAGAAGGCTGGGTTGAACCACCAGGTCGAGAGACGAGGCGTCGGGGTCAGCGAATCACACGTTCGTTCATATGTGCCTGTCCGCTGCTGTTCACCCGCAATAGCGTCGATGCGCGAGTGCCGTACTCCGGCGACTCGATACAGATGGGCGAGAGCAGCCGTTCCCATTCGAGTGAAACGCCGGTATCCGGAAGCCGGGCATCGGCCGCGTGGGTGGTATCGGCGAGCATCTCGAAGTACGCGGCGTCGGGGGCGCCCTGACAGAGCAGGCTGGAAAATTGCGCCTTCGCGCGAAGCACCTTAGGCCAGGGCGTGTCGAGCGAACCGTTCGACAGCCCGTAAATGCCCGGCTCGAGCTGCATCATCGATGTCTCGCCTTCATTGCTGAACCAGAAGCTGCGCTGATGGTCGCCGAGCAGTAGGTTGAAACCGTTGTAGTCGGCGCTGCGCTCGCGCACGTGGGCCAGATAGTCTTCCGCGCTAAGATCGGATTGCAGAAAGTCAGCGACCAGCTCGCCGCGAGAGCGCGCATCCGTGCGCTGCTCAGCGCCTTTGCGTATATTCGTCAACGCCGCGAAACGGCCCGATCGGTTCATGCCCAGCCAAGTACCGCCGCTCTGCAGATCGCGTCCCGCATACACGAAGGGATGATCGTCCCACCAGTGAGCGGCTTGTGAAGGACGATTGAAAAATTCGTCGCGATTCGCAGCCAGTACCAGCGGGCATTCGGGCAGCAGCTTCCACGCAAACACTATCAGGCACATGCTTCGATATCCACAAAGGTTTCGATGTGACGCTCGCCGGCAATCAGCGCGGGCAGCGCGTGGCTGCTGACGGCCTCCGAAAGCGCCGCAGCGAAATCGGCGGGCACCTGCGGGTAGATTTCCATCCAGGTCTGGCAATCATGGCTGAGCTCGGGACGGCGCTTGAGGCTGCACTGAATATGGAACTTCTGAGCCAATGAGTGCTGCATTGCCCTGACTCTCTGTTGCATGCTTGAGGCATGGGCTACCGGCACGCGGTAATAGACGTAGATATCCATCCTAGACGCTGGCTTCCAGCGAGTAAGGTAATTCACCGAACTGCAGCAATGGGCCGGTTGCGCTTCCGAGGTG